>NZ_JBJDQT010000020.1:0-153706 GCF_044903565.1 Streptomyces sp. NPDC004065
CTGCTGCGGCGCATGATCGAGGTCCAGGAGACCTACGGGGGCAGTGTGGTGGCCCTGATGGAGGTCGCGCCGGAGCAGATCCACCTGTACGGCTGTGCCGCGGTGGAGGCCGCCGCGGACAGCGACGTGGTGCGGGTGACCGGTCTGGTGGAGAAGCCGGAGGCGGCCGAGGCGCCGTCCCACTACGCGATCATCGGCCGGTACGTGCTGGACCCGGGCATCTTCGACGTGCTGCGCACCACCGGGCCGGGGCGGGGCGGGGAGATCCAGCTGACCGACGCCCTGCAGCAGCTGGCGCAGGACGAGTCGGTGGCCGGCCCGGTGCACGGCGTGGTCTTCAAGGGCCGCCGCTACGACACCGGCGACCGCGGCGACTATCTGCGTGCCATCGTCCGGCTCGCGTGCGAACGTGAGGACCTGGGCCCCGACTTCAGGGCCTGGCTCAAGCGGTACGCAGCCGAGGAGATGTAACGACGTTGAGCAGCGCCGAGTCCCGCACCGCCGATCCGGACCGACTGTGGTCGGTGGACGAGCACCTGGAGGACATCCTCGCCACCGTCCGCCCCCTGGACCCCATCGAGCTGCAACTGCTCGACGCCCAGGGCTGCGTCCTCGTTGAGGACGTGACGGTGCCGGTGTCCCTGCCGCCGTTCGACAACAGCTCCATGGACGGCTACGCGGTGCGGGTCGCGGACGTCTCCGGCGCGAGCGAGGAGTTCCCGGCGGTCCTCGAGGTCGTCGGGGACGTCGCCGCGGGCGCGTCCGACCCGGTGCGCGTCGGCCCCGGACAGGCCGCCAGGATCATGACCGGCGCCCCGCTGCCGCCCGGCGCCGAGACGGTCGTCCCGGTGGAGTGGACCGACGGCGGGCTCGGCGAGGGCCCGGTGAGCGGGATGCGCGCCCGCAGCCTGTCCCCGGAGCAGGCCGGCGGGCACGTGCGCGTGCACCGGCCGGCCGGGGCGCGCGCCCATGTGCGCGCCGAGGGCAGCGACGTACGGGCCGGCGACCGCGCGCTGCGGGCCGGCACGGTCCTCGGGCCGCCGCACATCGGGCTGCTCGCCGCGATCGGCCGCGGCTCGGTCCGGGTGCGCCCGCGCCCGCGCGTGGTCGTGCTGTCCACCGGCAGCGAGCTCGTCCAGCCCGGCGAGCCGCTGGGCGGCGGCCGGATCTACGACTCCAACAGCTTCGCCCTGACCGCGGCGGCCCGCGACGCCGGCGCCATCGCCTACCGGGTGGGGGCCGTCGCCGACGACGCCGACGAGCTGCGCTCCACCATCGACGACCAGCTGGTGCGCGCCGATCTGCTGGTCACCACCGGCGGGGTCAGCGTCGGGGCGTACGACGTCGTCAAGGAGGCGCTGTCGCGGGTCGGCGACGAGGACGAGCCGGGCGCGGGCGTGGAGTTCCGGCGGCTGGCCATGCAGCCGGGCAAGCCCCAGGGCTTCGGCTCGGTCGGCCCCGACCATGTGCCGCTGCTGGCGCTGCCCGGCAACCCCGTGTCGTCGTACGTCTCCTTCGAGCTGTTCGTCCGCCCCGCCATCCGCACCCTCATGGGCCTGCCGGACGTGCACCGGCCGACCGCCCGGGCCACCCTGGCCGCGGACAAGGCGATCGGTTCGCCCCGGGGACGCCGGCAGTTCCTGCGCGGCAGGTACGCCGACGGCGAGGTCACCCCCGTCGGCGGCGCGGGCTCGCATCTGGTCGCCGCCCTGGCGCAGGCCGACGCGCTCATCGTCGTCCCCGAGGACACCGAGTCCGTGGAGCCCGGCGCCGAGGTCGAGGTGGTCCTGCTCGGCTGAGCCGGCCGGCCGGGCGGTACCGTGTCGCGCACAGCACCCGCGCCGCGAGGCGGCGGGCCCGGACCGGGAGCGCCACACAGCATGAGCACGCCTTCCCGGGGGGAGACCCCCGGACCCTCCGCACAGGACGGAACGCAGGACGAGACCCAGGACGGGACCCAGGACGGGACCCGCGACGAGACCCGCGACAGGGCCTCGGACGCGCCGCGGGACCGGGCCGGGGACCGCGGTGAGACCCCGGCCGGGGACCGGCTGACGCACATCGACGAGGCGGGCGCCGCCCGTATGGTCGACGTCTCCGGCAAGGACGTCACCGCGCGCACCGCCCGCGCCAGCGGCCGCGTCCTGGTCTCCCCGCGCGTGGTCGAGCTGCTGCGCGGCGAGGGCGTGCCCAAGGGCGACGCGCTGGCCACCGCGCGGATCGCCGGGATCATGGGCGCCAAGCGCACCCCGGACCTGATCCCCCTGTGCCACCCCTTGTCGGTGTCGGGTGTGAAACTGGACCTGTCGGTCGCGGACGACGCCGTGGAGATCACGGCCACCGTGCGGACGACGGACCGCACGGGCGTCGAGATGGAGGCGCTCACCGCGGTCAGCGTGGCCGCGCTCACCGTGATCGACATGGTCAAGGCGGTCGACAAGGGGGCGGTCATCACGGACGTGCGGGTGGAGGAGAAGACGGGCGGCAAGTCGGGCGACTGGAGCCGGGCATGAGCTACCGCGCTCTGGTGGTCACCGCGTCCAACCGGGCGGCGGCGGGCGTCTACGAGGACCGGGGCGGCCCGCTGATCGCCGAGGGCCTGCGGCGCCTGGGCTTCGCCGTCGACGGGCCGCGGGTCGTCCCGGACGGCGACCCGGTCGAGGCCGCGCTGCGCGCCGCCGTCGCCGAGGGCTACGACGCCGTCGTCACCACCGGCGGCACCGGCATCTCGCCCACCGACCGCACCCCCGAGGCGACCCGCCGGGTGATCGACCACGAGGTGCCGGGCATCGCGGAGGCGGTCCGGGCGTACGGGCGCGAGAAGGTGCCCGCCGCGGCGCTGTCCCGGGGCCTGGCCGGGGTGGCCGGGCGCACGCTGATCGTCAATCTGCCGGGGTCGACCGGCGGTGTGAAGGACGGTCTGGCCGTCCTGGAGCCGCTGCTGGTCCATGCCGTCGACCAGCTCCGCGGCGGGGACCACCCGGGAGCCGGCCACGGGGGTGCGAGCTGAACACCCCGTCCTGGCCCGTCGTGCTGACCGAGGGCGATGTCGTCCTCCGGCCGATAAAGCTGCGCGACCAGCGGCTCTGGCGCGAGGTGAACCGGCGCAACCGGGACTGGCTCAGACCCTGGGAGGCGACCATTCCGCCGCCCACGCCCGGCGGGCCGGTCACCCATCGCCCGACCTACCGCCAGATGGTGCGCCATCTGCGCTCGGAGGCGAACGCGGGACGGATGCTGCCGTTCGTCATCGAGTACCAGGGGCGCCTGGTCGGGCAGTTGACGGTCGCCGGAATCACCTGGGGCTCCATGTGCTCGGGACACGTGGGCTACTGGGTGGACGAGGCGGTGGCGGGCCGCGGGGTGATGCCGACGGCCGTGGCGCTCGTGGTGGACCACTGTTTCCGCACCGTCGGGCTGCACCGCATCGAGGTCTGCATTCGCCCCGAGAACAGGCCGAGCCGGCGGGTGGTGGAGAAACTCGGATTCCGCGAGGAGGGGCTCCGGCCGCGTTATCTGCACATCGACGGAGCCTGGCGCGACCACCTGGTGTACGCGCTCACCGCGGAAGAGGTCCCGGAAGGGCTGCTGAACCGCTGGCGCCGGTCGCGTCCGCGCAACTCCGAGAACAGCCCGGGGAATCCGGCGCGACCCGGAAATTGAATAAATGTTCGAAGATGATCGCCTCGTGAACTGGTGCCGATCGTCTTGGGGACATTGAATTCGCTGCCTTGACGGCCTGTTGATCGCATCGGTCACAAAAAAAGTTCGAAATATCAGCCAGATCGTGCGACACACCGGCTCAATTGGCAGATGGCCTCACGCAAACCCCTCTACCGTGTGAGGGGTGAGCAGCAGCGGCCTCATCTACGCAGTCATTGTCGGGGCCTGGGCCGCCTACTTGGTGCCGATGTGGCTCCGTAGGCAGGACGAGCTGAACGAGGCCCGTCCGACGGAACGCTTCAGCACCGCCATCCGGCTGCTGTCCGGACGGGCGGGTATGGAGCGCCGGTACGCCAGGGACCTGCGGGCGCGCTCCACCGAGGAGGGGGAGCCCAGCGCCGTGGATCCGGACGCCGTCACCGACTCGGTGGACGTCCGGGCCTTCGCCGTGCCTCCGGCCGGCACCCAGGAACGCATCCCGGCCCAGCCGCGGCCGGCGGACGACCGCACGGCCGGACAGCGCGGCCGGAGCGCGCGCGACGAGCGCGACCGGCGCGGCGCACCCGCCGGGCAGGCCGGAGGCGACGCGCACGACGGTCCCGACGCGCACGACGGTCCCGGCGCACAGGACGGACCCGGAGCACACGGCCACGACCGCCCCGGCGCGCGCGACCGGCGGCAGGCGCCCGCACGCAAGCGCGTACCCGCGGCCCGGCGCGCACCCGGCGCGGAGGCGGCCGCGGCCCGCGCCCGGCGCTCCAAGGTCCTCGCCCGCCGCCGGCGCACCACCGTCCTCCTCTTCCTCGCCTTCACCTTCGGCGCGATCGTCGCCGCGGTCGGCGGACTGGCCTTCCTGTGGGCGCCCGGCGTGCCCGCCGTGCTGCTCAGCGGATACATCGCGTATCTGCGCGCCCAGGAACGGCGCCGTTTCGCCTACCAGATGGACCGCCGCCGCGCCGAGGCCGCCGCGCAGCGCCTGCGCGAGAGCCGGCACCAGCCGCGCCGGCGCGCCACCGCGGACCCGGCCGGCGACGAACCCGAGACGGCGCCCGAGCCGGAGACGGACCCGGGACTGTCCGCGCTGGCCGCGGACCGGCGCGCGCTGGTCGAGCAGACCGACCACGCCGAGTGGCTCGACCAGCAGCGCGAGCGCCAGCGCCGCCCCGGCGCCGGCGACAGCTGGGACCCCGTACCGGTGCCGCTGCCCACCTACGTCACCGCCCCGGTCGCCCCGCGGGCCACCTCCGACGTCGACCTGGGCGCGCCCGACGCCTGGAGCTCGGCGCGGTCGTCGTCCGCCGTGCCGGAGCAGGAGGCGGCGCCCGCCGCCGCGGAGACCCCGGCGCACGACGAGCCGTCCGACGGCGGCCGCACCGACGCCGTCCCCCGCGCGCGGAGGCGCTCGCGCGGCGGGACCCCCAACGCCGCCTCGGCCCGCCGCTCCCGCGAGCGCGGCCGGACCCCGCTCTTCGACCAGTACGAGGACGGCGACCGGCCGCGGGCCGCCAACGAGTAGCCGTCCCTGACCTGCCCGGGAACGGATTTCCAACCACCGGGACCGGGATGCTAGAGTTTCACTCGTTGCAAGGGCCTGTGGCGCAGTCCGGTAGCGCACCTCGTTCGCATCGAGGGGGCCAGGGGTTCAAATCCCCTCAGGTCCACGCAGCTCGAAGCCCCGGCCGGGATCTCCCGGCCGGGGCTTCGGCATGTCGTACGGCGGTCCGGGGCCGCAGGCGGCAGGCGGTCGCGCGGAGTTGGAGCGGCGGGCGCGGGCCCCGTGGCGCCCGCGGTCAGAGGCGCTTGGCGAAGCACATGCTCGACTCGTACTCCCGGTAGTAGCCGAACTTGGCGCACGGCTCGTAGCCGCAGGAGGTGTACAGGGCGATCGCCTCGGGCTGCTGGTCGCCCGTCTCCAGGACCATGCGGACCCGGCCGGCGGCGCGCGCGTCCTCCTCCAGGACGGCAAGCATCCTGCGGGCCAGCCCCCGGCCGCGCATCTGCTCGACGACGTACATCCGCTTCAGCTCGGCGTCGCCGTCCTCGTTGCCCTCCTCGTTGCGGTCCTGGCTGCGCCAGCCGCCGGTGGCCACGGGGGTGCCGTCCGTGTCGTACGCGATGAGGTACAAGCCGTGGGGCGGCCGGAAGTCCGCCGGGTCCAGCGGGGTGGCGTCGCCGCCGTCGCCGTAGCGGACGTGGTACTCGGCCTGGACCTCGTCGTTGAGCTTGACGGCGTCGGGGTGGTCGAAGGGTCTGGGACGGATAATCATGTTGAGAACCGTATATCAATGCGATCGGTAGCGGGGGCGTGCGCGGGTGGTCTCTTACGAGGCCCCGTCCAGTGTGCCGGTAAGGTGCCCGGGTGCTGACTGTGACCTCCGCCAATGTCAATGGGCTGCGCGCCGCCGCGAAGAAGGGCTTCGTGGAATGGCTCGCGGCGACCGAGGCCGATGTGCTGTGCCTCCAGGAGGTGCGCGCCGAGCCGCACCAGCTGCCCGCACACGTCGGAGCGCCCGAGGGCTGGCACGTCGTGCACGCGCCGGCCGCCGCCAAGGGCCGGGCCGGGGTCTCCCTCTACACCCGCCGGGAGCCCGACCGGGTCCGGATCGGCTTCGGGTCGGCGGAGTTCGACGGCAGCGGCCGCTACGTCGAGGCCGACCTGCCCGGTGTCACGGTCGCCTCCCTCTACCTCCCCTCCGGCGAGGTGGGCACCGAGCGGCAGGACGAGAAGACCCGCTTCATGGGCGAGTTCCTCGCCCACCTCAAGGAGTTGCGCGCACGCGCCGCCGCCGACGGCCGCGAGGTCCTGGTCTGCGGCGACTGGAACATCGCCCACCAGCAGGCCGACCTGAGGAACTGGCGCGGCAACACCAAGAACTCCGGTTTCCTCCCGGAGGAACGCGCCTGGCTCACGCGCGTGCTCACCCCCGAGGACGGCGGCTACGTCGACGTCGTCCGTGCCCTGCACCCGGACACCGAGGGCCCGTACACCTGGTGGTCGTACCGGGGCCGGGCGTTCGACAACGATTCGGGATGGAGGATCGATCTCGCCGTGGCGACGCCCGGGCTCGCTCAGCGCGCGGTCAAGGCAGTGGTGGAGCGAGCGGCCAGCCACGCCGAGCGCTGGTCCGACCACGCGCCGGTCACGGTGGTGTACGACCTCTAGAGCGGCCGGAGCGCCGGCGCCCTCCGCGCGGAACGGCCGGCGCCCTCCGCGCGGAACGCGGGCCGTCACGGCTGTTTGTGCAGGCGGCGGTCCAGGGCCATGGAGAGTTCGGCCTCGACGACGCTCTTGGCCAGGGGGCGCAGGCGCTGGAGGTCCTCCTCCGGGGCGTGGCGGAGGATCAGGTCGGTGAAGAGGGCGGCCAGGGCGTCGGCGTGTTCGCGGACACGGCGGCCGGTGGCGAGCACCTCCGCCAGCGGGATGCCCTCGCGGACCAGGGCGGCGGAGACGTCCAGCAGGCGGCGGCTGATGTGGACGATCTCGTCGCCGTCGGTGCCGAGGTAGCCGAGTTCCATGGCGGCGGCCAGGTTCTCCGCGGTGACCTCGCCGGCGAAGTGGTCGGCGAGCGCCTCGGGGGTCAGGCGGACCGGGGTCTCCTCGGTGGGGCCGCCCACGCCGAGCAGGTCGCCGACGTCGCGGCCGTGGTCGAAGGCCTCGGCCAGCTCGGCGATGCCGCTGAGGGTGTGGCCGCGTTCCAGGAGCGCGGAGATGGTGCGCAGGCGGGCCAGGTGGTGGTCGTCGTACCAGGCGATGCGGCCCTGGCGGCGGGGCGGCGGGATCAGCTTGCGCTCGCGGTAGAAGCGCAGGGTGCGCACGGTGATGCCGGCCAGCCGGGCCAGCTCCTCCATGCGGTACTCGCGCGGGCCCCCGCCCCGTCCGTCGCGTCCTCCAGCGTCTTCTGCCACGGCAGCAGCCTATGTTGTACCGCCGGTAACTTTCCTTGCCCGCCCCCTACCGATCGGTACGGGGCTCCTCTACCCTCCCCATTGCGCCAGTGTTCACTGGCAGAGTCGCTGTGAGGAGGGGCGCTCCATGGCCGAGCATGGGCAGGGGCACGAGGACGGGCACGTGCGGGTGGCGGTGATCGGGTCCGGGTTCGGCGGGCTGGGCGCCGCCGTGCGGCTGCGCCGGGAGGGGATCACCGATTTCGTCGTGCTGGAGCGGGCCGGCAGCGTCGGCGGCACCTGGCGCGACAACAGCTATCCGGGATGCGCCTGCGACGTGCCGTCCCACCTGTACTCCTTCTCCTTCGCGCCCAACCCCGACTGGCCGCGCACCTTCTCCGGGCAGGAGCACATCCGCGCCTATCTGGAGCACGTGGCCGACGTGTTCCACCTGCGCCCGCACATCCGGTTCGACTCCGAGGTCAAGAAGATGACCTGGGACGCGGAGCGGCTGCGCTGGCACATCGAGACCACCGGCGGCAACCTCTCGGCCGATGTCGTGGTCTCCGCGACCGGCCCGCTGTCCGACCCGAGGATCCCGGACATCCCGGGGCTGGACACCTTCCCCGGCAAGGTCTTCCACTCCGCGCGCTGGGACCACGACTACGACCTCCGGGGCAAGCGGGTCGCCATGGTCGGCACCGGCGCCTCGGCCATCCAGATCGTGCCGTCCATCCAGCCCGAGGTCGCCCGGCTCACCGTGTTCCAGCGCACCCCGGCGTGGGTGATGCCCCGCGTCGACCGCGCGGTCAGCGGCGTGGAGCGCGCGCTGCACCGGGCGCTGCCGGTCACCGCCCGGATGCGCCGCGGACTGCTCTGGGGCATCCGCGAGCTGCAGGTCCAGGCGTTCACCAAGCACCCCGACGAGCTCGGTCTCGTCGAACGGCTGGCCAGGCGCAACATGGCCCGCGCCATCAAGGACCCCCAGCTGCGGGCCCGCCTGACCCCGGACTACCGCATCGGCTGCAAGCGGATCCTGCTGTCCAGCACGTACTACCCGGCGCTCGCGCAGGACAACGTGGACGTCGTCGCGAGCGGGCTGAGCGAGGTCCGCGGCTCGACGGCCGTGGCCGCCGACGGCACCGAGGCGGAGGTCGACGCGATCGTCTTCGGCACCGGCTTCCACGTCACCGACATGCCCATCGCCGAGCGGGTCGTGGGCGCCGACGGCCGTACGCTCGCCGAGAGCTGGAAGGGCGGGATGCAGGCGCTGCGCGGCGCCTCCGCGTCCGGCTTCCCCAACTGGATGACGATCATCGGCCCCAACACCGGCCTGGGCAACTCCTCGATGATCCTGATGATCGAGTCGCAGCTGAACTACCTGGCCGACTTCCTGCGGCAGCTGGACGTCCTCGGCGGCCGGGCCGCCCTCGACGCCCGCCCGGAGGCGGTGGCCGCCTGGAACCGCAAGGTGCAGGAGCGGATGAAGCGCACGGTGTGGAACACCGGCGGCTGCACCAGCTGGTACCTCGACGCGAGCGGCCGCAACACCACCATCTGGCCCGGCACGACCACCGAGTTCCGGCGGGCCACCCGGCGGGTGGACCTGTCCGAGTACGAGGTCCTGCGCGCGCCCGCCCGCAAGGGCGCCGGCGAGCGCGAGCGGACCGAGGCGGTGGACGCGTGAGCCGTCCCGCCTCCCGGCCCGCCCGTTCCACCCGTCCCGCCCGTCCCGCACACGTCACCTCCGGCCCCTACGCCCCTCCCGCCGCGGCCCGGGAGCTGACCGCCGTCTCCGCCGACGGCGCCCGGCTGCACGTGGAGGTGCACGGCCCGCAGGACGCGCCCGCCGTCGTCCTCGCCCACGGCTGGACCTGCTCCACCGCCTTCTGGGCCGCGCAGATCCGTGACCTGGCCGCCGACCACCGGGTCATCGCCTACGACCAGCGCGGCCACGGCCGCAGCCCGGCGAGCCCGGCCTGCGGCACCGACGCCCTCGCCGACGACCTCGAGGCCGTGCTCGCCGCGACGCTCGCCCCGGGCGAGCGGGCGGTGGTCGCCGGCCACTCGATGGGCGGGATGACGGTGATGGCCGCGGCCGGCCGTCCCGGCTTCCAGGAGCACGCGGCGGCCGTCCTGCTGTGCAGCACCGGCAGTTCACGGCTGGTCGCCGAGTCGACCGTGCTGCCGCTGCGGCCCGGCCGGCTGCGGACCCGGCTGACCCGGAGCGTGCTCGCCTCGCGGGCGCCGCTCGGCCCGGTCACGCCGATGGCCCGCCGCGTCCTCAAGTACGCGACGATGGGCCCGGCCTCGGAGCCCGGGATGGTCGAGGCGTGCGCGCGGATCGTGCACTCCTGCCCGCGCGGGGTGCGCCACGCCTGGTCGCTGGTGCTGGAGTCACTGGATCTCGACGAGGGCGTACGGCAGTTGAGGGTGCCGGCCGCGGTGGTCGCGGGCACGGCCGACCGGCTCACCCCGCCGGTGCACGCGCGGGCGCTCGCCGCCGCGCTGCCGCAGTGCGCCGGCCTGACCGAGCTGCCGGGAATCGGCCACATGACGCCGGTGGAGGCGCCCGGGACGGTCACCGGCAGGATCCGGGAGCTCGTCACCGCCCATGTACGCGCACACGACAACGACGACGACGCACGGATCAAGGAGGGCGCATGAGCAGGGTGAGCCTGGAGGGCAAGGTCGCGGTCGTCACCGGGGCCGCACGGGGCGTGGGCGAACTCCTCGCGCGCAAACTGTCCGCGCGCGGCGCGCGGATCGCGCTGGTGGGCCTGGAGCCGGACGAGCTGAAGCAGGTTTCCGAGCGGCTGCACGGCGAGAGCGCGTACTGGCACGCCGACGTCACCGACGACGAGGCGATGACCCGGGTCGCCCGGGAGGTCGGGGAGCGGTTCGGGCGGGTGGACATCGTGGTCGCCAACGCCGGTGTGGCCACCGGTGGTCCGTTCACCGAGTCCGACCCGGAGTCCTGGCGGCGGGTGATCGAGGTCAACCTCATCGGATCGGCCGTCACCGGGCGGGCGTTCCTGCCCGCGCTGCTGGCCAGCCGCGGCTATCTGCTGCAGATCGCCTCACTCGCCGCGATGACCCCGGCGCCGATGATGACGGCGTACTGCGCCTCCAAGTCCGGTGTGGAGGCGTACGCGCACGCCCTGCGGGCCGAAGTCGCCCACCAGGGCGTGCGGGTGGGCGTCGCCTACCTGTCGTGGACCGACACGGACATGGTGCGCGGCGCCGACCAGCACGACGTGATGCGGGAGTTGAGGCAGCGGCTGCCGTGGCCGTCCAACAAGACCTATCCGCTGGGACCGGCGGTGGACCGGATCGTCCAGGGCATCGAGCGGCGGGCGGGCCATGTGTACGGGCAGTGGTGGCTGCGCGGGATGCAGGGCGTGCGCGGCGGTCTGCCGGGGATCATCGGGACCGTGGGGCCGCGCCAGATGCGGCAGTTCGCGGACCGGCTGACGGGCATGCGGACCGGGCTGGTCGGGGCGGGCGGAGCGGCCGACGAGCAGCACCGGACCACCGCCGCTACCGACCGTCACTGATCGACATGCGCAGGGTGACCGCCCGTGTGAATCTGGTCGAGGCCGATCCCCCCATCGACTCGGGGATCCCCTCACCCACAACGGGAGTGAAACAGCATGGGCATGAAGGACAAGTTCCAGGACCAGTCCGAGCAGCGGCAGCAGCAGGGCCGCGAGAAGGCCGGCGAGGGCCGGGAGAAGGCGGGCCAGCGCTCCTCCCAGCAGCGTGAGCGTGCCCGGCAGGGCATCGGCGACACGCCCGACGAGATGGAGGACCGTCTCAACGAGGACTACGACCGGTAGTCGCTGGTTGCCGCGCTCGGCCTCGGGCCGGGACGACGTGGGGCGCCCTTGTGTGCCGGGGCGCCCCACGTCCGTGCCCAGCACCCCACGTCCGTGTCCGTGGCCCCACGTCCGTGTCCGTGGCCCCACGTCCGTGTCCGTGGCCCCACGTCCGTGTGCAGGGCCCCACGTCCGTCGGGCTCACCCGCCGCCGGGCCGCGGGGGCAGCGGGGGCCGCGAGCGGTCGGGTACGTCGCTGTAGTCGGGCGGGGTCGCCGCGGGGTTGGACTCCAGCAGTTCCAGGGCGAGTTCGATGGCGTCGTCCATCTCGACATGGCGGCCCTCCGCCCAGTCCATGGGGGTGCGCAGACTCTCCACGTCGGGGGCCACGCCGTGGTTCTCCACGGACCAGCCGTAGGCGTCGAACCAGGCCGCGTTCATCGGCACCGTGATCACCGTGCCGTCCACGAGCCGGTGCCGGCCGGTCATGCCGACCACACCGCCCCAGGTGCGCTGGCCCACCACCGGGCCCAGCTTCAGCAGCCGGAACGCCGCCGTGATCATGTCCCCGTCGGACGAGGTCGCCTCGTCGGCGAGGGCGACGATCGGGCCCCTGGGCGCGTTGGAGGTGTACGACACCGGCTCCGCCCACCGGGTCAGGTCCCAGCCCAGGATGGTGCGGGTCAGCTTCTCGATGACCAGCTCGCTGATGTGTCCGCCCGCGTTGCCCCGTACGTCCACGATCAGGGCGGGCCGGGACACCTCCACGCGCAGGTCCCGGTTGAACTGCGCCCAGCCGGAGCCGCCCATGTCGGGGATGTGCAGATAGCCGCACCGGCCGTCGCTCATCTCCCGTACCACCGCGCGGCGTTTGGCCACCCAGTCCTGGTAGCGCAGCGGCCGCTCGTCGATCAGCGGGACGACGGCCACCCGGCGCGGCGGTCCCCCGCCCTCGGCGGGCGAGAAGGTCAGCTCCACCGTCGTACCGCCCGACCCCGCCAGCAGCGGGTACGGCCCCGCCACCGGATCGACCGGGCGCCCGTCCACATGGGTCAGCACGGCGCCCTCCCGGACCCCCGTGCCGGCCAGCGGCGAGCGGGCCCTGGAGTCGGAGGAGTCGCCGGGCAGGATCCGCCTGACCAGCCAACTGCCGTCACGGCACACAAGGTTGGCGCCGAGCAGACCCTGCCACCGCTGATAGTGCGCCGGGCCCTCGTTGCGGCGGGCGGCGGCGACGTAGGCGTGGGAGGTGCCCAGTTCGCCGAGGACCTCGCGCAGCAGGTCGGCGAAGTCGTCGGGGGAGGCGACCCGTTCGACCAGCGGGCGGTACTGCGCGAGCACCCCGTCCCAGTCGATGCCGCACATCCCGGGTTCCCAGAAGTAGGCCCGGATCAGCCGCCCCGCCTCCTCGTAGGCCTGGCGCCACTCGGCGGCCGGGTGGACCGTGTGCAGGATGCGGCGCACGTCGATCCAGGTGGTGCTGTCGCTGTCGCCGAGCTCCGTGGCCGGCACCGCGCGCAGGTCCCCCTCGTCCACCACGACCAGCCGTGTGCCGTCGCCGCTGACCGCGAACCAGTCGAGGTGGCCGACCAGTTCGGCCTTCTTCGCCTTGCTGATGCTGAAGTGCTCCAGCGTGGGCCGGCCCGTCATGTCGTCCGGGTTCGCGAACGTCTCGCCGAGCGCGCCGGAGATCGGCCAGCGCAGCCAGACCAGCCCGCCGCCCGCGACCGGGGACAGCCCGGAGTACTTGGAGGCGGTCACCGGGAACGGCGTCACCCGGCTCGCCAGCCCCTCGGCCTCCACGGTCACCGCGCCCGACTCGCCGCCGTCGTCCACCTTGACCGGGTCGAGACCGCCGGCCGCCGGCCGTCCCTCGGGGTTCAGCGCGAACGGGGAGGGGGTCGCGGAGGACAGCGGGACCAGGTACGGCTTGCAGCCGAGCGGGAAGGACAGGTCCCCGGTGTGCACGTCGTACACCGGGTCGAAGCCGCGCCAGGACAGGAAGGCCAGATAGCGGCCGTCCCGGGTGAACACCGGGTTCTCGTCCTCGAAGCGACCGTCGGTGACGTCGACGACCTGGCGGTCCTTTATCCGGGCCATCCTGATCTGCCGCAGGGCCCGGCCGACCGTGGGATGCGACCAGGTGACCCAGGCGCCGTCCGGGGAGAAGGCGAGATCCCGCACGGGCCCGTTGACGGACCGCGCCAGCTCGGTCACCACCCCCGGCGGGGTCCCGGAGCCGTCCGGACCGGGGGCGTCCCCGGGTTCGGCGCCGTCGCCGGAGTCCGTGTCCTGCTCGGCCCCGGGGCTCTCGGCGGGGTCCGTGTCCTGCTCGGGCCCGGGGTTCTCGGCGGGGTCCGTGTCCTGCGCGGGCCCGGCACTCTCGGCGGGGCCGTCGTCCCGGACGGGTTCCGTGCCGTCGGCGGGGTCGGCGTCCTGCGGGGGACCCGTGGGCCGCGCGGTGCGCGCGCCCTTCGCGGTCAGCGGGGATTCGTCACCCTGCGCCGGGTGCGGGACCTCCGCGCCCTCCGCGTCCGCCGCACCCTTCCCTTCTTTCGCCGCTCCCCCTTCTCCCCCTTCTCCCCCTTCTCCCCCTTCTCCCCCTTCTCCCCCTTCTCCCTCTCCTCCCTCTTCTCCCTCTTCTCCCTCTCCTCCCTCTCCTCCCTCTCCTCCCTGGCCTCCCCCTTCTTCGTCCCCCTCCGGCGGCACCGTCAGGTCCAGCAGCAGCAGACGGCCGTCGTGGGAGGCCACGGCCAGGCGTTCGCCCGCCGGGTCGGCGACCATCTCCAGGACGCGCCCCAGCCGCCCGGAGGCGAGCCGGCGGGGCGGCCGGGCGCCGGTGGCCCGCGGCAGGTGGGCGATCTCGACGGCGTCCTCGCCCTCGGCGTCGGTGACGTAGGCGACCTGACCCGTCTCGCCGAGCATCTCGGGCAGCCGGATGCGCACGCCCGGGTTGTCGATCAGGGTGCGGGCGGGGCCGTCCCGGTGGGTGAGCCAGTGCAGGGAGCCGCGGACGACGACCGCGCTGGCCCGCCCCGTCTCGTCCACCGAGATGCCCTCCACGTGCTGGGCGGCCGGCACCTGGTAGGGGCGGCGGCCCGCCTGCGCGCCGCTCAGCCGTACGTCCAGCCGGCGCGGCACGGAGTCGGGGGACAGGTCGTCGACGATCCACAGGTCCCCGGCGCACTGGTACACCACCCGCGTGCCGTCGCTGGCGGCGTGCCGGGCGTAGAAGGCGTCGTGGTCGGTGTGCCGGCGCAGGTCGGAGCCGTCGTGGGCGCAGGAGTAGAGGTTGCCGACGCCCTCGTGGTCGGAGAGGAACGCGATCCGGCCGCAGACGAACATCGGGCACGCGAGGTGGCCGTCGAGGTCCGCGAGCAGCCGCCGTCCGTGCAGCCAGAGCCGGCCCGTGGCGCCGCCCCGGTAGCGCTTCCAGGAGGCGGGTTCGTGCGGCGGGGTGCCGGTCAGCAGCAGGCTGCGGCGTTCGCCGTCGAGGTCGGCGACCTGGATGTCGGAGACCGGTCCCCAGGGCAGCTTGCGGCCCGGGGAGCCGTCGGTGCCGACCTTGTAGGCCCAGGTGAAGTAGGAGAAGGGCTCGGCCTGGGAGGTGACGGCGAGGATCGCGGTGTGGCCGTGCTCGTCGGGCGGGCTCCAGCCGCAGACCCGGGTGTCGGAGCAGCCCCAGTACGTCAGCTGCCGGCCCGGGCCGCCGTCCACCGGGACCAGGTGGATCTCGGGGACCAGACTGCGCCAGCTCGTGTACGCGATGTGCAGGCCGTCCGGCGAGAAGCGGGGGTGACCGGTCTTGGTGCGGTCCACGGTGAGCCGCCAGGCACGGTCCGCTCCGTCGAGCGGCGCCAGCCAGAGGTCGTCCTCGGCCACGAAGCAGAGCAGATCGCCGCTGAGGTGCGGCAGACGCAAGTAGCTCACCTCCCCATGCTTCGCCGGGGGATGGAGCCGGGCAACTCGTGGGGAGGACGGGGGTTCGCCCGTGCGGTCGCGCCCGGGTGGCGGCGGACGGGCAGAGGTGATCCAGGACACGTACGAAACGGTTTCGTTTCGTTCCGGGTCGCGCTATTCTCCTCGTGTACGAAACGGTGTCGTTCCGAGTGGCGCCGGTGGACGGGAACAGGAGAGGGTGACGGCATGACCGAGGGCACGAGTCCGCGTCGCAGCCGGATCACCCCCGAGCGCGAGGCCGAGCTGTACGAGGCCGTGCTCGACCTGCTCCGGCAGGTCGGCTACGACGCCCTCACCATGGACGCCGTCGCCGCCCGCACCAAGTCCAGCAAGGCGACGCTCTACCGCCAGTGGGGCGGCAAGGCCCAACTGGTCGTCAAGGCGCTGCGGCACGGCAAGCCGGGCCACTTCGACGAGATCGACACCGGTTCGCTGCGCGGCGACCTGCACGCCCTGGTGGCGCTGGAGGACGACTGCACCATGGAGCGCAACTCCGCGCTCATGCGGGGCGTCGCCATGGCGATGCACCACAACGACGATCTGCGCCGGGCCTTCCGGGAGCAGGTCATCGACCCGGAGATGGGCGGGTTCGGGCAGATCGTGCGGCGGGCGGTGGACCGGGGCGAGGTCCGCCCGGACTGTCCCGCGCTCGGCTTCCTGCTGCACATGATGGTCGGCGGTTTCGCCACCCGGGCCCTGCTCGACGACCAGCCGCCCACCCGGGCCTTCCTCACCTCGTACATCGACGCCGTGGTCCTCCCCGCCCTCGGCGTGCCCGTCCCCTGACACCCCTCCCCAGCAAGCCCACCCTCTGACGCGACCGCTCACGTCGTCGGGCTGATCACCCCTGCCCTGAACCACCCACGACTGACCGGGAGTTACGCCGACGTGGCCACGTTCCTCTACAAACTCGGGCGCCTCGCCTTCCGGCGACGGCACCTCGTCGCCCTGATCTGGGTGGCGCTGCTGACGCTCGCCGGTGTCGGCGCCGCCTCCGCGCCCGCCGCGGGCAACACCTCCTTCTCCGTCCCCGGCACCGAGGCCCAGCGCGCCTTCGACCTGCTCGAGCAGCGGTTCCCCGGCGCGAGCGCCGACGGCGCCACCGCACGCGTGGTGTTCCGCGCGCCCGACGGCGAGAAGATGACGGACGCCGCGAACAAGGCGGCCGTGCGCAAGACCGTCAAGGAGCTGTCCACCGGCTCGGAGGTCGCCTCCGTCGCCGACCCCTACACCGGCCACGCCGTCAGCCGGGACGGCGCCGTCGCCTACGCCTCCGTGAGGTACGAGGTCTCCGGCATGGAACTGGAGGACTCCTCCCGCACCGCGCTGGAGCGGGCCGCGCAGCACGCGCGCGAGGCCGGGCTGACCGTCGAGATCGGCGGCGACGCCCTCAACGCGGCGCCCGAGACCGGGGCGACCGAGGTCATCGGCATCGGGATCGCGGCCGTCGTGCTGGTCATCACCTTCGGCTCGCTGCTCGCGGCCGGGCTGCCGCTGCTGACCGCGCTCGTCGGCGTCGGTATCGGCGTCTCCTCGATCACCGCGCTGGCGAGCACCCTCGACCTGGGCTCGACCACCTCCACGCTGGCGACCATGATCGGCCTCGCGGTGGGCATCGACTACGCGCTGTTCATCGTCTCCCGCTACCGGGCCGAGCTGGCCGAGGGCCGGGCGCGCGAGGAGGCCGCCGGACGGGCCGTGGGCACCGCCGGCTCCGCGGTGGTCTTCGCGGGCCTGACCGTGGTGATCGCGCTGGTCGGACTGTCGGTGGTCAACATCCCGATGCTGACCAAGATGGGCGTCGCCGCGGCCGGCACGGTCGTGATCGCGGTCCTCATCGCCCTCACGATGATCCCCGCGCTGCTGGGCTACGCGGGCCGCCGGGTGAGGCCGGCGGGGCAGAAGAGCAGGATGCTGGGCGGCGCGCGCGCCGCGCGCCGGGCGGGCCGGCCGAACATGGGCACGCGCTGGGCGAGCTTCGTCGTGCGCCGGCCGGTCGCGGTGCTGCTGCTGGGCGTGATCGGGCTGGGCGCCGCCGCCGTCCCGGCCGCCTCCCTCGAACTGGGCCTGCCCGACGACGGCTCCCAGCCGGTGTCCACCACCCAGCGCCGCGCCTACGACCTGCTCTCGGAGGGCTTCGGACCCGGCTTCAACGGTCCGCTGACGGTCGTCGTCGACGCCCGGGACAGCGACCGCCCGAAGGCGGCCTTCACCGAGGTGACCGACGAGATCAAGGGCCTGGACGACGTGGCCACGGTGACGCCGGCCCAGCCGAACAGGGCCGGCGACACGGCGACGGTCACCGTCGTCCCGGGTTCCAAGCCGTCCTCCACGACCACCGAGGACCTGGTCCACGCCATCCGCGGCGCGGGCGCGGGCATCGAGGCCCGGACGGACGCGAAGGTGCTGGTCACCGGCGCCACGGCGATGAACATCGACGTCTCGCAGAAGCTGAACGACGCCCTGGTCCCCTATCTCGCCCTGGTGGTGGGCCTGGCCTTCCTGCTGCTGATCGTGGTCTTCCGCTCGGTGCTGGTGCCGCTGAAGGCGGCCCTCGGCTTCCTGCTGAGCGTGCTGGCCGCCCTCGGCGCGGTCGTCGCGGTCTTCCAGTGGGGCTGGCTGTCCGGCCCGATGGGCGTGGAGGAGACCGGGCCGGTGATGTCGATGATGCCGATCTTCATGGTGGGCGTCGTCTTCGGGCTGGCCATGGACTACGAGGTGTTCCTCGTGACCCGGATGCGCGAGGCGTACGTCCACGGGGAGAAGCCGGCCCAGGCGGTCGTGACGGGCTTCCGGCACGGCGCGCGGGTGGTGACCGCGGCGGCCGTCATCATGATCGCCGTGTTCTCCGGCTTCATCGGCTCCAGCGAGTCGATGGTGAAGATGATCGGCTTCGGCCTGGCCATCGCGGTGTTCTTCGACGCGTTCATCGTGCGCATGGCCCTCGTCCCCGCCGTGCTGGCCCTGCTCGGCCGCCGCGCCTGGTGGCTGCCGAAGTGGCTGGACCGCCTGCTGCCCGACGTCGACGTGGAGGGCGAGGGCCTGCGCACCGGCGGCCCCGGGCACGCCGGTGACGCCGACGAGGAGCGCCGGCTGGTACGGGTCTGAGCCCCCCCCCCGGGCTGGTACGGGTCTGAGCCCGCCCCGCCCGGCAACCCGCTCGCACGGCGGGCGCGCCCCCCGCTAGCGTGCCGTCCATGACGACGACAGCCGCCAACGGCGCCGGGGGCTCCGCTGCCCACCCGCGCTTCGCCGAGGCCCTGGACCGACTGGGCCTCGGCGAGCTCCGCACCCGGGTCCTGCGCCTGCCCGGGGCGGCACGCACCGCCGAGCAGGCGGCCGCGGCCCTCGGCTGCGAGCCGGGCCGGATCTGCAAGTCGCTGATCTTCACGGCATGGCAGTCCCCGCTGCCCGGGGAAGGTGAAGGGCCCCGGGAAGGCGACGGGCCCCGGGAAGGTGACGGGCCCCGGGAGGGCGAGCCGGTGCTGGTCCTCATGGACGGCGCCTCCCGGGTCGACGTCGAGCTGGTGCGCCGGGAACTGGGCGCCGGGCGGGTGACCCGGGCCCGCGCCGACGTCGTACGGGAGACGACCGGCTACGCCATCGGCGGGGTGCCGCCCTTCGGGCACCGCAGGCGCACCCGGGTGCTGGCCGACCGGGGGCTGCTGGAGCAGGAGGTGGTGTGGGCGGCGGCGGGCGACCCGCACGCGGTCTTCCCCATCGCACCCGACGCGCTGGTCGCGCACGCCGGGGCCACCGTGGTGGACGTGCGCGAGCGCACGGCGTGACGCCCGCCGTCACCGCGGCCGTGCTGCTGGCCGCGGTCACGCACGCGAGCTGGAACGCCATCGCCCACCGCGTCACCGACAAGCTGGTCGGGTTCACCCTGATCGCGGGCGGCGGACTGCTGATCGGGCTGGCGATGGCGCCGTTCACCGCACCGCCGGCCCGGGCGGCCTGGCCCTTCCTGCTGTCCTCGGCGGCCATCCACATCGTGTACTACGCGCTGCTGATGACGTCCTTCCGCCTCGGGGACTTCGGGCAGGCGTACCCGATCGCGCGCGGCACCGCCCCCCTGGTGGTGACGGTGCTCGCGGCCGTGTTCGCGCACGAGGTGCCCGACGGCCGGGCGGCGGCCGGCATCGCCCTGTCCTGCGCGGGGCTGACCGGGGTGGCGCTGTGGGGACTGCGCGGGCGCCGTCCCGACTGGGCGGCGATCGGCGCGGCGCTGGCGACGGGACTGTCCATCGCGGCGTACACGGTCGTCGACGGGCTCGGGGTACGTGCCTCCGGGTCCTCCCTGGGGTACTTCGCCTGGCTGATGGCGCTTCATGGCGCGGTGATCTCGGCGTACGCGGCGTGGCACTGGCGCGGGGACACGGTCGCGCTGCTGCGGCCGTTCGCCGCGCTCGGCCTGCTCGGGGCCGTGCTGTCGGTGACGGCCTACGCGCTGGTGCTGTGGGCGCAGACCCGCGCGGAACTGGCGCCGATCGCCGCGCTGCGCGAGTCGTCGGTCATCGTGGGCGCCGCGATCGGCGCGGTGTTCTTCAAGGAGCGCTTCGGCGTGCCGCGGCTGGCCGCGGCGGGGCTGTTGGTCCTGGGCATCGGGCTGATGCTGCACGCCGGTTAGGCCGTGTCGCGGGAGTCCCGCCCGCCCTGCGGGCGGACGGCGCTGCTTCCGCAACACGCCCCGCCCCCCTCGTGGGTGCGCTGCGGCCCGGCGAGGAGCACCCTGGAAACAGGTGTTCCGGAGGTGATCGTCATGATGAAGACCGCTGTGGGATGGCATGTCGAGCTGGAGTTCGAGGAGGACACCGAGCACACCAAGGCGGCGGCGCTGGTGCGTCTGCCCGACGGCACCGAGGTCAGGGGGCACGGACGGGCCAGCAGGCACCACACCGACTCCTACCAGCCGCGGATCGGCGAGGAGATCGCCGGCGCCCGCGCGCTCAACGACATCGCCATGCACCTGCTGACCAAGGCGCACGGCGAGATCGACGACGCGTCGGGGCGCACGTCGCAGCCCATCCACATGTGAGCGCCCCGCCGGCCGTCTCGAGGCGGCCGGCGGGCCCGTTCCTCACGTCGCCGCGCGGCCGCCGCCGGCTCCGGCCAGGGCCGGGGAGGCCGCGACGGCCCGGACCAGCGCCTGGGCCCTGGGGTCCGCGGTGACGCTGGTGCGGAAGGCGTTGGGGATGTAGGCGAAGGCGATGCCCGACTCGGGGTCGGCGAAGCCGAGCGCGCCGCCGCGCCCCGGGTGGCCGAACGAGCCCGGGCCGAGCAGCGGGCCGGCCCCGCCGTGCAGCATGTAGCCGAGGCCGAACCGGGTGTTCACCACCAGCACGCGGTCCGGGCCGAAGGAGTGCTCCGCGCGGGCCAGTTCTGTCGTCTCCGGGGTGAACAGGCGCGTCCCGCCGTCCACTTCGCCGATCAGCGAGGCGTAGAAGCGGGCCAGGCCGTCGGCCGTGGCGATGCCGTTGGAGGCGGGCAGGACGGCGGCGCGGTAGGCGGGGTCGTTCTCGTCGGGCAGCGGGGTGATCGCGGCGAAGGCGCGCCGGGTCAGCGAGCCGGGGTCGGCGTACGCCTCGGCGACGGCGCGCTTGGGGCGGGTGCGCAGCCCGCCCGCCGCGGGCGGCGCCGTCACCTGCCCCACCCGGCCCACGCGCCCGGCCTCGCCCGCCGGCAGCCCGACCCACAGGCCGGCGCCGACCGGCCCGGCGATCTCCCGCGCGATCCACTCGCCGATCGTCCGGCCGGTGACCCGCCGGACCAGCTCGCCGGTCAGCCAGCTGTAGGTCTGGGCGTGGTAGCCGTGGTCCGTGCCCGGCTCCCACACGGGCGCCTGCGCGGCGACGGCCTCGGCGCCGAGCACCGGGTCGGCGGCCTGCTCCGGCGTCAGCGGCCGGTCCAGGACGGGCACGCCCGCGCGGTGCGCGAGCAGGTGCCGCACCAGCGTCCGCTCCTTGCCCGCCGCCTTGTACTCCGGCCAGTGGGCGCCCACCGGCGCGTCCAGGTCCAGCTCCCCGCGCTGGTGCAGCAGCAGGAGTACGGCGGCGGCGACGCCCTTGGTCGCCGAGCGCACGATCTGGGCGGTGTCCCGCACCCACGGCGCGGAGCCCGCCGGGGCGTCGACGTCCCTCGGACCGGCCCACAGCTCGACGACCTTGTGCCCGTGCCGGTAGACGGCGACCGCCGCGCCCCGCTCGCCGCGCAGCGCGAAGTTGGCCGCGAACGCCTCCCCGACCGGCTCGTAGCCCTCGGCCACCGTGCCGTGCACGTCCACGTGCACGGCGACGTCCGTGTCCGTCATCGTCTCGCCCGCCGTCCTCTCGCTCCGCCTGCGACAGCGGGTGCAACAAGGACGCCGGGCCTGCGATTCCTGGGTACGGCTAGCCCAGGACGATCGTTACGTCGATGTTGCCGCGGGTCGCGTTCGAGTACGGGCACACCTCGTGGGCCGCGTCCACGAGCCGGGCCGCGACCTCGGGGTCCAGCACCGGCAGGGAGACGCTGAGGGCGACCGCGAGTCCGTAGCCGCGGCTGGCGTTGGGGCCGATGCCGACCTTGGCGGCGACGGTGGAGCCGGCCAGGTCGTAGCCCGCGCGGTTGCCGACCAGGATCAGCGCGTTGTGGAAGCAGGCGCTGTAGCCGGCGGCGAAGAGCTGCTCGGGGTTGGTGCCGTTGCCGTCGCCGCCCAGCTCCGGGGGCATCGCGACCTTGAGGGCGATATGACCGTCCTGGCTGGTGACATGGCCGTCCCGGCCACCGTGGGCGGTGGCCTCGGCCACGTACACGATCTTCGTGGGGCGCGTGTCGGGGCGCGTGTCGGCAGCGGTGCCGTCAGTCATCGTCGGCCTTCCCGGGAAGAGGTGTGCACAAGTACATCGTGCACAAGGTACTGGCCGGTCGGTCGGTGTCCGCATCCGGGTCCGCACCCGGGTACGGGAGTCCGAGCGGTCGGTCGTCCGGGGCACGGACCTTTCCGGTCAGGGGCGCTGCGCGGCCTCCCCGGCCCGCCGCGCCAGGTCCCACAGCTCCGCGCGCAACCGCGCCACCTCGGCCGGGCCGAGTCCGGTCGTCTCCAGCAGGGTGCCGGGCAGGCACGCGGCCCGCTCCCGCAGTTCCTCCCCGCGCGCGGTGCAGGCGACGAGCACCGAGCGCTCGTCGCGCGCCGAGCGCTCCCGGCGCACCAGCCCCGCCGCCTCCAGCCGCTTCAGCAGCGGCGACACCGTGCCGTAGTCCAGCCGCAGGGCGGCGGCCAGCTCCTTCACCGTGGTCTCGCCGCGCTCCCACAGCACCAGCAGCACCAGGTACTGCGGGTAGGTGAGCCCGAACTCCTCCAGCAGCGGCCGGTACACCGCCGTCACGGCGCGCTGGGCGGCGTACAGCGCGAAGCACAGCTGGTCGTCGAGGAGCAGCGACCCGGCGGCCGCTCGGTTCTCTTGAGGCGTCACGCGCCCATTGTCACGGACCCCGGGTCGAAGCCGAAGGGCAGCTCCAGACGATGGGCGCGCATCAGGGCGTCGTCGCAGAGGAGTTCGCCGGTCGGCCCGTCCGCCGCGATCACCCCCTCGCTCAGGATCAGCGAGCGCGGGCACAGCTCCAGCGCGTATGGCAGGTCGTGGGTGACCATGAGGACCGTCACGTCCAGCGAGCGCAGGATGTCGGCCAGTTCGCGCCGCGCGGCGGGGTCCAGGTTGGACGAGGGCTCGTCCAGGACCAGGATCTCCGGCTCCGTCGCGAGCACCGTCGCCACCGCCACCCGGCGGCGCTGGCCGAAGGACAGGTGGTGCGGCGGGCGGTCGGCGAACTCCTCCATGCCCACTCGCTCCAGCGCGGTGCGCACCCGCTCCTCGAGCGCCGCGCCCTTCAGCCCGGCCGCCGCCGGGCCGAACGCCACGTCCTCCCGCACGGTCGGCATGAACAGCTGGTCGTCCGGGTCCTGGAAGACGATGCCGACCTTCCGGCGGATCTCGGCCATGTGCGCGCGGCCGACCGGCAGCCCGGCCACCGTCACCGAGCCGGTGCCGCCGCTGAGGATGCCGTTGAGGTGCAGGACCAGGGTGGTCTTGCCGGCGCCGTTCGGCCCGAGCAGCGCCACCCGTTCACCGCGCTCGACGCGGAAGTCCACGCCGAACAGGGCCTGGTGGCCGTCGGGATAGGCGAAGGCGAGGCCGGAGACCTCAAGGGAGGCGGGTGCAGTCGTCACAGGACCCATCCCAGCAGACACACGATCAGCGCGGCACACGGGAGGGCCAGGGCGCCGGACCACTGCGCCCGGGAGGCGGTCACCTCGTCGATGACCGGCATCGAACCGGCGTAGCCCCGGCTCACCATGGCCAGGTGCACCCGTTCCCCGCGCTCGTAGGAGCGGATGAACAGCGCCCCCGCGGACTTGGCGAGCACCCCCCAGTGCCGGACGCCGCGCGCCTCGAAGCCGCGCGACTCGCGGGCGATGCGCATGCGCCGCATCTCGTCGGTGATGACGTCGCCGTAGCGGATCATGAAGGAGGCGATCTGCACCAGCAGCGGGGGCAGTCTCAGGCGCTGCAGGCCGAGCAGCAGCTCCCGCAGCTCGGTGGTGGCGGCCAGCAGGACGGAGGCGGCGACGCCGAGGGTGCCCTTGGCGAGCACGTTCCAGGCGCCCCACAGGCCGTTGACGCTCAGGGACAGTCCCAGCACCTCGACCCGCTCGCCCTCGGCCACGAACGGCATGAGCACCGCGAACGCGACGAACGGCACCTCGATCAGCAGCCGCCGCAGCAGGAACCCCGCCGGCACCCGCGCCGCGCGGGCGACGCCGGCGAGCAGGACGGCGTACAGGCCGAACGCCCACATCGCCTCCCGCGGGGTGGACACCACGACCACGACGAACGCGAAGGCGGCGGCGAGTTTGGTGTGCGGCGGCAGGCCGTGCACGGGGGAGTGCCCGTGCCGGTAGAGCCTGTGCGCGTGCCCGGCGCCCATGTCAGCCGGCCCGGCCTGCGGAGGAGACCCGGGAGGGACCGGAGGGACCGGAGGGGCCGCCGCCGGCGGCGGTGCGGCGCCTGCGGACGGCCCAGAAGACGGTGCTGCCCGCCACGACCGTCGTGCCGACGCCGATCACGCCCGCCAGACCGCCGGACAGCCGGGCGTCGGAGAGGTCCCGGACGCCGTAGCCGGCCAGCGGCGAGCCGGCGGCCGCGTGCCGCTCCTCCTTCTTGTCGATGCCCTGGTCGTGGGCGACCTTCTCCAGACCGTCGGGGCTGGCGGAGGCGTAGAAGCTGACGAACCCGGCGAGCACCAGGGAGGTGGCGAGCCCGGTGATCCACAGCTTGCGGCGGGGCAGCGCGCCGGCGGGCGCCGGCACCGGGGCTGCGGCGGGCGCGTCGACCAGCTCCCCGTTCACCCGCAGCTTCAGCCGCTGCCCGAGCCCGCGCGCCCCGTGCACGAGGTCCGGCCGTACGGCGATGACGGCGCCCACGGTCAGCGCGGTGATCACGGCCTCGCCGAGACCGATGAGGACGTGCACGCCGATCATGGCGGTGGCCACCTTGCCGATCGCCACGTCCGTGGTGCCGCCGACCGCGTAGATCAGCGTGAAGGCCGACGCGGCGGCGGGGACGGAGACGAGCGCGGCGGCGAAGGAGGCGACCGTGACCGAGCGGCGGCGGCGCGGCAGCACCTTCACCAGGCCCCGGAAGACGGCGTACGCCACGACCGTGGTGACGATCGCCATGTCGGTGACGTTGACGCCGAGCGCGGTCAGCCCGCCGTCGGCGAAGAGGATGCCCTGCATCAGCAGGACGACCGAGACGCACAGGACCCCGGTGAAGGGGCCCACGAGTATCGCGGCGAGCGCCCCGCCCAGCAGATGGCCGCTGGTGCCGGCCGCGACGGGGAAGTTCAGCATCTGCACCGCGAAGATGAACGCCGCGACCAGACCGGCCAGCGGCGCGGTCCGCTCGTCGAGTTCCCGGCGCGCTCCGCGCAGGCTCACGGCCACGGCGCCGGCGGCGACGACCCCGGTGGCGGCGGAGATGGGCGCGTTGATGAATCCGTCAGGCACATGCACCGTTCGATGATAGTGGCTTGTTGCGAATGGATTGCAAGAGCGCAGTGCTCTCGTGCGGCGGTGCTCGTGCGGCGGCACCCGCGCGGTGGTGGGCGGGGGCCGGGTGTGCGGGCCGGGCGCGTGGGCAGGCGCGCGGCGGGGCACGCGGGCCGGGCATGCGCCGTGCATGCGCCGTGACCGGCAGGGTTCACGCGCCGACGAAAGGGAAATATGCGACATTAGACGGCAGAGGATGCTCCAACTCTGTCGCACGGGTCACATGGTGTAAGGGGTCGTCCGATGTCGGTAGTCGAGCAGTACGCACGGGCTTACATAGTCACGGACCACGACATCCGCGACGACCGGACCGCCGTCCCGGTCCGTCTGCGCTACGACCCCCTGGAACCGCAGATGGTGCGGGTCGCCCTGCCCGGCCCGGGGGCCCGTGAGTGGACCTTCTCCCGGTCGCTGCTGGAACAGGGCCTGCGCGCGCCCACCGGCACCGGCGAGGTCCGGGTGTGGCCCTGCGGCCGGGTGCAGACCGTGGTCGAGTTCCACTCCGGGCAGGGCGTCGCCGTGGTGCAGTTCGAGACCCGCGCGCTGCTGCGGTTCCTCCGGCGCACCTACATGGCCGCGGCGACCGCGGCGGCGGTGGCCCACCGCTGAGGCCCGGCGCGGGTCGCGTATCCCGCCGTCCGGTCCGGCCTCAGCCGCCGCCCAGCTTGAGCAGCGACGCCACGATCGGGCCGGCCGTGTCACCGCCGTGCCCGCCCGCCTGCACCACGCCCGCGGCCGCGAGGTCGCCGCGGTAGGCGGTGAACCACCCGTTGGGCTTCTTCTGGCCGTCGACCTCGGCGGAGCCCGTCTTCGCGCCGTAGTCCGGGCCCAGACCGGACATCGCCTGCGCCGCCGTGCCGTACGCGGCCGTGTAGCGCATCAGGTCGCGCAGCTGGGCCGCCGTGCCCGGCGACAGGCCGCGCGAGGCCGTGGCGAGCTTGCGGTGGTCGACGGACGGGGCGACCAGGTACGGCTGGTGGAAGGTGCCCGACTTGACCGTCGCGGCGACCGACGCCATGTTCAGCGGGTTCATCCGCACCCCGCCCTGGCCGATGAGCGAGGCGGCCATCTGGGCCTGCGACTGCACCGGCACCGAGCCGTCGAAGGACGGGACGCCGACCGCCCAGTTGTCCATCGAC
Organism: Streptomyces sp. NPDC004065; assembly: GCF_044903565.1. NCBI lineage: Bacteria > Bacillati > Actinomycetota > Actinomycetes > Kitasatosporales > Streptomycetaceae > Streptomyces > Streptomyces sp. NPDC004065. Next base: position 26,556 of record NZ_JBJDQT010000020.1, read on the forward strand.
AGGCCGAAGACCTGCTGCGCCTGCCGGGTCAGGTCGTCGTTGTCCAGCTTCCCGGCCTGGCTGATGAAGGCGGTGTTGCAGGAGCGGGCGAAGCTCGCCTTGAACGTGCCGTCCTTGATCTCGAAGTCGTCGTCGTTGTGGAACTTCCAGCCGCCGTAGGTGAACGTCTTCGGGCACGGGTGCTGCTTGTCGGCCGAGGCCAGGCCCTTGTCGATGAGCAGCGAGGAGGTGATGACCTTCATCGTGGAGCCCGGCGCGAGGGAGCCCTGGAAAGCGGTGTTGAAGCCGTGGTTGGAGTTGGCCACCGCGAGGATCTCGCCGGTGGAGGGGCGCAGCACCACGACCGAGGCCCGGTCCCGGTCGGCGACCTTCTTCTCGGCGGCCGCCTGGAGGGTGGGGCTCAGCGTGGTCTCCACCGTGCCCGGGGTGCCCTTGCTCAGCTCGACGAGCGTCTTGTCGGACAGCTTCGCCTTCCTGGACGCCGCGCCGCGCACCACGCGCAGCTCCACGCCCGCCTTGCCGCCGGCCGTCCTGCCGTACTTCTCGCGCAGCCCGTCCAGCACGGTGCCGAGCGAGGGGTACTTCGCCGCCGTCAGCTCGCCGCCGTGCCGGTCCAGGGCCTTGACCGGCGGGTCGCCGGACCCGCCGGTGACGAGGGTGTCGCCGTCCTTGAGGTCGGGGTGGACGACGGAGGAGTGCCAGTCGACGACCGGGGCGCCGTCGGCGGCGCGGCGCACGACGGTCAGCGCGCTGTCGTACGCCAGCGGCTTGCGGACGCCCTTGTACGACACGGTCGCCCGGACGGAGAACGGCACCCTGGCGCCCTCGGCGGTGCCCGGGGTGAGGGTGACGCCGGTCAGGTGGGCGTCCTTGGCATAGCCGGTGAGCAGGGTCCCGGCCGCCGTGGAGTCGCTGGTCGCGGCGGCGGCCTCGGCGGGCTTGCCGCGCTGCCAGGCCGTGAGGAACCGCTGGGCCGTGGTCCGCACCTCGGCGGCCGACAGGGGGCCCGTCGGCACCTCCTTGCGGCCGCCGTCCGCGGAGGCGGCCCGGGGCTGGTCGTCGGCGGCCGCGCCGCCGCCGTACAGGGCGTAGACGCCGACGCCCGCGCCCACCACGACCGCGGCGATCATTCCGCCGACCACGGCGGGGGACGTCCTCCGTCGCTCGGCGACGCGCCTTCTCTTGCCCACTTGCCTTCCGTCCTCCGCCAGTGCCCGGGGCGCCCCCGCTGCCCGTACGGCCTTCACTCACCCAACGACGGCAACCACCCTAGAGTCCCGCCCCGGCGCCGCGGCGGCGGCCATCTGTCCGTAGCCAAGCTGCGACATTCACCACACGCCGCCTCCGCCCGCCCGCGCGAGCCGCCTCCGCCCGCCCGCGCGGGCGGCCGGCGTGCGCGGGCACGTCGCGGCGGCAGCGGCGGCAGGGGCGGCAGGGGCTGCAGGGGGGCCGCCCCCCGGCCGCTCAGCCGGCCGCGCGCAGGACCGCTGCCACGATCGGGCCGGCCGCGTCGCCGCCGTGGCCGCCCTCCTGGGTCATGGCGGCGGCGGCCACGTCGCCGCGGTAGCCGGTGAACCAGCTGTTGGACTTCGCCTGCCCGTCGACCTCGGCGGAGCCGGTCTTGGCGCCGATGCTGCCGCTCAGGCCGGACATGGCGACCGCCGCGGTGCCGCTGGTGGCGGTGCGGTTCATCATCTGCCGCAGCTGCGCGACCGTACGCGCCGGCAGGCCCTTGGCCCGGGCCAGTTCACGGTTGTCGAGCTTCGGCGAGACGATGACCGGCTGCCGGAACCGGCCCGTCATCGCGGTCGCCGTCACCGACGCCATGTTCAGCGGGCTCATCTGGACCTGGCCCTGCCCGATCATGTTGGCCGCGGTGTCCGGGCCGCCGGAGGCGGGGACGGAGCCGTCGAAGGAGGGGATGCCGGTCTTCCAGTTGTCCCGGCCGAGCCCGAAGCGCTCCTCGGCCTCCTTGGTGAGGGAGTCCACCTTCACCTCGTCCGCGTACTTCACGAACGCCGTGTTGCAGGAGCGGGCGAAGCTCTCCGAGAGGGTGGCGTGCTCGTTCGGCTTCATGGTCGCGAGGTTGTGGAAGGTCTGGCTCTGCCAGACGGCCTCGTCCGGGCAGGGCGCGGGCCCGGCGGCCGTGGTGATCCCGTTGTCGATCAGCGTGGCCGCGCTGATGATCTTCATCGTCGAGCCGGGGGCGAGCCGCCCGAGGAACGCCGCGTTGAAGGCGTCGTCGCGGTGGTTGGCCACCGCCAGCACCTCACCGGTGGACGCCTGCACGGCCACCAGGGAGGACTCGGTGTACTTCTGCACCGCCCGCTCGGCCGCCGCCTGGGCCCTGGCGCTGAGCGTGGTGCGCAGCTTGCCCGGCCGGCCCTCGGCGAGGGTGACGAGCGGGGTCTCCGCGGCGTCGGTGCCGGTGTGCCGGATGCTCAGCTCCACGGCCGGCGTGCCGCCCGCCCGGTCGCCGTACTTGGCCCGCAGCTCGTCCAGGATCGGCCCGAGCGAGGGGTACTTGGCCTTCGTCAGCACGGCGCCGTCGCGGTCGACGGCCTCGATCGGCGGGGCGGCGGACTCGCCGGTGACGAGCGTGTCGCCCTTCTTCAGCGCGGGATGCACCACCGAGGGCCGCCAGTCGACCAGCGGGCGGTGGGTGGTCCGGCCGCGCACGACGGTCAGCTCGCCGCGGTAGGCGAGCGGCTCGGACTTCCCGTCGTAGGAGACGGTGGCCCGCACCGAGAAGGGCACCGTGGCGCCGGACGCGGCGCCCGGAGTGATCCGCAGGTTCCGTATGTGCGCCTCGCCGCCGTAGGCGCCCAGCAACTCCTGAGCCGCCTCGGGGAAGTTGGTGTACGAGGCGGCGGTCACGACCTGGTTCTTCTCCCAGGCGGTGAAGAACTTCGCCGAGGTGTCCTTCACCTCGTCCCGGCTCGGCGGCCCGGTCCGCACGGGTGCGGGCCCGCCCGTCCCGTGCACCACGGAGACCATCTCGAACGCGCCGTAGGCCGCCCCGCCCACCAGCGCGGCGAACACCCCGCCCACCAGGGCGGCCTTCGCTCCCTTGCGCATGACGCACTCCCCTCCCCGTGGCCAACCCATGCACTCTAGGTGGCGGGAGGAACTCGCGTGAGAGCTCCTTTCGAATGGTGTCCGAACAGTGATCAGCGGGCTGACTCGAACCCGGGTGTCCAGCCGCATACGTGAACGACGAGGGGGGTCGGCGGTTCGTTCGGCGCCCGCTCGGTACTCCACGTCTCCGTGTCCCTCTCGGGCAAGCGGCGGCGTTGGGTGGCCTCCCACGACCCCTCTCGCGCGCCGTGGCCACAGCCGGCCATTGCGGCACCGGGCGCACCGGGCCGTTGGCGGTGGGGGCGTCCCGGTCGGGCGGATGCCGACGCGGAGGACGGCCGAGGGGCCTAGCCCACTCGCGCGACGTGGCTGCGTCGGTCACGGGGCGATGCGGATCGCGATGTTTTGATCATGTCAGGAGGCATATGACATGGCTGACGAGCGACAGCAGTACTCCCCGTCCCCCTCACCACCACCTCCAGGCGCGCACACCCCCATGCCCGAAGGAGCCGCCCCATGACCGCGGACAACGAGACACCCGTCTGCCCGTTCGACTTCAGCGAAGCCCTGGAATTCGACCCCGCGCTCCAGGCCCTGATGCAGCGGGATTCACCCGCGCGCATCCGGCTTCCCCACGGCGCCGCGGAAGCCTGGCTGATCACGTCTTTCGACGCCGTCAAGCAGGTGGTCACCGACCAGCGGTTCAGCCGGGCGGCCATCATCGGCCAGGACTACCCCCGGATGACGCCGGAACCCATCGTCTCCCCGGAGTCGGTCAACGTGATGGACCCGCCGCACAGCAGCCGCGTCCGTCACCTCGCCTCACAGGCCTTCACCCAGCACCGGGTCGACCGTATGCGGCCCCGGATCGTCCGGCTCGCGGACCGCCTGCTGGACGACATGGAGAAACAGGGGCCGCCGGCGGACGTGGTGGAGCACCTGTCCGACAAGCTCCCCCAGCACGCCGTCCTGGACCTCCTCGGCATCGAACGGCAGGAGTGGCCCTGGATCGAGGACTCCGTGCACCAGATGCTCGTCGTCGGCGCCGGGAACAAGGAGGCGGCGGCGAAGGCCAAGGCCGGTCTGCTGGAGTACTTCACCGGGCTGGTGGAACAGCGCCGCAAGGCGCCCGGGCCGGACATCATCAGTGCGATGGCCGCGGCGGAGGAGGGCGAGGAACACCTCGACGACAGGGAACTGGCGGTCATGACCCTGACGCTGGCGCTCAGCGGCCAGGACACGGCGACCTGCGAGATCAGCGACATCGTCTACCTGCTGCTGACCCGGCCCGAGCTGTTGCGGCACCTCCGGGACCGGCCCGGGACCCTGACGGACGTCCTGCACGAGATGCTGCGCTGCATCCCGTTCCGCAAGGGCGTCGGCATCCCCCGGGTGGCTCTGGAGGACGTGGAACTGGACGGTGCGCACATCCGGGCCGGCGACTTCGTGCACGTGTCGTACCTGGCGGCCAACCGCGACCCGGAGCGCTACCCGGACCCGCACGTCATCGACCTCGACCGTCCCAGCGCTCCGCACATGACCTTCGGCTGGGGCGGACACCGGTGCATCGCGATGCCCCTGGCCATGGCGGAACTGGAAGTGGCCGTCGGCCGGCTGGTGGAGAGGTTCCCCGGACTGAGGCTCGCGGTGGCGCCGGAGGACGTGCGCTGGGACACGAAGACGATCAGAAGGTTCCCGCTGGAGTTGCCGGTGGCCTGGTAGGCGCCTCGCGGCACGGCGGAGGCGCCCCGTGACGGGCGCCGACGGCCGCCGACGGCCATGAGAGCGCGGCGCGACGCCGCGTTCTCATGGCGTGTCGGCCCGGCTAGACCCACGTGTCCAGCCACATCCGCGACCGCCAGGAGTCGATCGGGATGGACTGGCCCGTGTACAGGGGCCAGAAGTAGATGAAGTTCCAGGAGATCAGGAGGACCAGGACGCCCGCGGCCGTGGCGCCGGTGACGCGGCGGGTGTCCGAGGCGCCGGGCGGGCCGGTGATCGCGCCGATCAGCATGGCGACCGCCAGGCAGAGGAACGGCACGAAGACGACGGCGTAGAAGAAGAAGATCGTGCGCTCCTGGTACAGGAACCACGGCAGGTAGCCGGCCGCGATGCCGCAGGCGATGGCGCCCGCGCGCCAGTCGCGGCGGAAGAACCAGCGCCACAGCACGTAGACGAGCGCGGCGCAGGCCACCCACCACAGCACCGGCGTGCCGATGGCCAGCACCTCGCGGGCGCACTTGTCGCCGGCGCCGGCCGGGCAGCCGGCCGTGCCGGGGGAGGGCGACTCGTAGAAGTACGACACCGGGCGGGCGTCGACGAGCCAGCTCCACGGGTTGGACTGGTAGGTGTGCGGCGAGGACAGGCCGACGTGGAACTTGTAGACCTCGTGCTCGTAGTGCCACAGGCTGCGCAGCCAGTCCGGCAGGAAGGTCCAGCCGCCGCCCTTTCCGTCGGTGGCCGCCCAGTCGCGGAAGTAGCCGCCGGTGCCGTCGGCAGGCGACAGGATCCAGCCGGTCCAGGAGGCCAGGTACACCGCGAGCGCGACCGGCACCGTGGCCAGGAAGGTGATCCCGGTGTCGTGCCTGAGCGCCGCCGCGTACGGGTGCCGGGCCCCGGCGACCCGGCGCGCGCCCACGTCCCACACCACGGCCATCACGCAGAACGCGGCCAGCACGTACAGGCCGTTCCACTTGGTGCCGATCGCCAGGCCCAGCAGCACGCCCGCCGCCCACCGCCACGGACGCCATCCCAGCCGGGCGGTCTGCGCCGTGTGCGCGTCGGGGCGGACCCTGCCGTCCGCGTCGGCGGGCAGCGCGGCGGCGAGCCGCTCCCGCGCCCGGTCCCGGTCGATCAGCAGACAGCCGAAGGCGCCCAGGACGAAGAACATCAGCACGCCGTCGAGCAGCGAGGTCCGGCTCATCACGAAGTGCAGGCCGTCCACCGCCATCAGCGCGCCCGCCAGGCACCCGAGGAAGGTGGAGCGGAACAGACGGCGCCCGATCCGGCACAGCATCAGCACCGACAGCGTGCCGAGCAGCGCCGTCATGAAGCGCCAGCCGAACGGGTCGAACCCGAAGAGGAGCTCGCCCAGGCCGATCACGTACTTGCCCACCGGCGGGTGCACCACGTACGCCGCGTCCGAGGGCAGCGCGACGTGGCCGCCGCTGTTCAGGATGACGTCGTTGGCGTTCTTGTCCCAGTTGACCTCGAAGCCGCGGTGGACGATCGCCCACGCGTCCTTGGCGTAGTACGTCTCGTCGAATATCACCGCCTTGGGGCTGCCCAGGTGCCAGAACCGCATCACACCCGCCGCCAGCGTGACCAGCAGCGGACCGCCCCAGCCCGACCAGCGGACGAGGCGGTCGGCGAGCGTGGGCGGGATGCCGAGGGCGGCCCACATGCGCGGTCCGGGCCGTGTGTACCCCGGTGTCAGACGGGCCACCACACCGCCCGCGCCGTCGTCCGCGGGGCGCGCCGGGCCGCCCGCCGGGTAGCCGAAACGGCGCAGCCGTTGCTGCCACGACGGCCGCGTGTCGTGCGGGAGCGGGCCCTGCCGGGTGTCCGTGGAGGACGCGGTACTGGTCACCGCGCCATCGTAGGGAACCGCGCTGTGTGAGTCCCGTGCATGGGCGGTACCGGCCGGGATGCGTCCGTCACGGCCGGCGCTTGAGAGGATGACGGGTGTGACTGGAACCCTTGTTTTGGCGGGCACCCCCATCGGCGACGTCCAGGACGCGCCGCCCCGGCTCGCCGCGGAACTGGCCGGCGCCGACGTGGTCGCCGCCGAGGACACACGGCGGCTGCGCCGGCTGGCGCAGGCGCTGGACGTGAGCCCCCGGGGCCGGATCGTGTCGTACTTCGAGGGCAACGAGTCCGCGCGCACCCCGGAGCTGGTGCGGGAGCTGCTCGGCGGTGCGCGGGTGCTGCTGGTGACGGACGCCGGGATGCCGTCCGTGTCCGACCCGGGCTACCGGCTGGTCGCCGCCGCCGTGGAGCACGACGTCCGGGTGACCGCCGTGCCGGGGCCGTCCGCCGTGCTCACCGCGCTCGCGCTGTCGGGCCTGCCGGTGGACCGGTTCTGCTTCGAGGGGTTCCTGCCGCGCAAGGCGGGCGAGCGGCTCGCCCGGCTGCGCGAGGCCGCCGGCGAGCGGCGCACGCTCGTCTACTTCGAGGCCCCGCACCGGCTGGACGACACCCTCGCGGCGATGGCCGAGGTCTTCGGCGCCGGCCGGCGGGCCGCGGTGTGCCGGGAGCTGACCAAGACGTACGAGGAGGTGCGGCGCGGCGGGCTGGGCGAGCTGGCCGCGTGGGCGGCCGAGGGCGTGCGCGGCGAGATCACGGTCGTGGTCGAGGGGGCCCCGGAGAAGGCGCCCGAGGAGGTCGGCGCCGAGGAGCTGGTGCGGCGGGTACGGGTGCGCGAGGAGGCCGGGGAGCGCCGCAAGGAGGCCATCGCGGCGGTCGCGGTGGAGGCCGGGGTGCCCAAGCGCGAGGTGTTCGACGCGGTGGTCGCCGCCAAGCGCGCGGAGGCGTGAGACGGCGCGCGCAGCCGCCGTGAGCAGGCCGTATCCCGGATGAGCGGGCGCCCCATGAGGGGGCAAAGCACCGTCCGCGAAGGCAAAGCGACACGCGCCGCCCGGGGGGCGCTTGGGCAAGCGACGCCCAAATCGCCTCCAACACTCGGCAGGCGTGGTGCGTTCCGGCGGGTGGAGGCGTCCACTGGGATCGGGGCACGCGACCGGTGCCCCTTCGTCCGGCGGACACGAGGAGGCGGCATGAGCGACAGCGCCGAGGAGACCGGTCACCGCACCGCGGGGACCGCCGTCGTCAACGAGTCGTACTCGTTCGCCTGCATGCGCTGCGGGCACGGCTGGGAGCAGTCGTACGAGATAGAGCACCACACGGACGCCGAAGGCCACGCGTTCGTGCTGTACCTGGCGGAGGGCGAGGTCGTGCCGTCCCCGCTGAGCCGGCCGAGCTGCCAGAACTGCGACGGCCACGTGGTGCGCATCATGCGGGCCGGGCGGGTGTCGTCCGTGCAGAGCCATCTGCGCACGCACGAGCGGCAGCGCCCCGCGGGGCCCGCGGCGGCCCCGGCGTCCGTGTCACCGCCCGGGGAGGAGGCGGCGGCCGGCGAGCGGGACGACCACCACTGGCACCTGTCCGACCTGCTGCACCCGTTCCAGCACCGCGCGGGCTGACACCGGCCCGCGCGCACGGGGGCCGGGGTGTGCGTACGGCGGCCGGGCGTGCGTACGGCGGCGAGGCGCGCACGGGGGCCGGGGCTCGCGTACGGCGGCGAGGCGGGCGCGGCGGCCGAGGTGCGCGCGGCGGCCGGGGCGCGCCCCTTTCGTAGGATCGGGGCATGTCTTCGCACACCGATGGGGCCGGCGGGCCCGCGGCGCCCCCGCTTCCGGAGCCGCTGCGCGTTCCGGTCGCCGACTCCCACACCCACCTCGACATGCAGTCCGCGACGGTCGAGGAGGGCCTGGCCCGGGCCGCCTCGGTGGGGGTGACGACGGTCGTCCAGGTCGGCTGCGACGTGCGCGGCTCGCGCTGGGCCGCGGAGACCGCCGCGCGGTACGACGGCGTCCACGCGGCGGTCGCCCTGCACCCGAACGAGGCGCCCCGCATCGTGCACGGTGACCCCGACGGGTGGTCGCGGCAGGGCGCCCGGGAGCCGGGCGGGGACGCGGCCCTGGACGAGGCGCTGGCCGAGATCGACCGGCTGGCCGCGCTGCCCCAGGTCAAGGGCGTCGGCGAGACCGGGCTCGACTACTTCCGCACCGGCCCCGAGGGCAAGGCCGCCCAGGAGCGCTCCTTCCGGGCCCATGTGGAGATCGCCAAGCGGCACGGCAAGGCCCTGGTCATCCACGACCGCGAGGCCCACGAGGACGTCCTGCGCGTGCTGAAGGAGGAGGGCGCCCCGGAGCAGACGGTCTTCCACTGCTACTCGGGCGACGCGGAGATGGCCCGGATCTGCGCCCGCGAGGGCTACTACATGTCCTTCGCCGGCAACGTCACCTTCAAGAACGCCCAGAACCTGCGGGACGCCCTCGCCGTCGCCCCGCTGGAACTGGTCCTGGTGGAGACCGACGCGCCGTTCCTGACGCCGGCGCCCTACCGCGGACGGCCCAACGCCCCGTACCTCGTCCCGGTCACCGTGCGCGCGATGGCCGCCGTGCGCGGCATCGACGAGGACGTGCTGGCCACGGCCCTCGCGGCGAACACCGCACGCGCCTTCGGGTACTGACCCCATCGGTGGCCACGCTGCGTGGTCGTGCCGCTTTGGAGAGTGACGGACGCTCCGCTAGGTTCTGGTGGCCCGATCGGGACCCACCGACTCCCCGGCCCCCTGGAGCGTGCCTGCGTGAGCAGATCGCCGTACGAGACGTACCGGCCGTACGAGGCGTACGAGACGTACCAGGCGTACGAGCCGCACCGGCCGTACGAGGCGTACCTCCCGTACGGGCCGGACGGGACCGAGGTGTGCGCGGCGTACGGGACCGAGACGTTCGGACTCGCGGCGTACGGGACCGGGACGGTCGGGCCCGAGGCGTACGCGACCGGGACGTACGGGCCCGAGGCGTACGGGCCCGGGACGTACGGGCCCGGGACGTACGGGCCCGAGGCGTACGGGCCCGGGGCCGAGGAGACGTACGGCGCCCGTGGGACGGTGTCCGGGCCGGGCGCGACCCAGGTGTCCCGCGACCCGTACCCGCCGCCCGGGACCCCGGTCCCGGAAGACGACCCGCACAGCCCCGACCCGCACGGCCCGGACCTGCACAGCATGGACACGCTGCCCTACGGCGACACCTACCGGCCCGGTTACGAGCGCACCGAGCCGGTGCTGCCCCGGCAGACGGCGAGCGGCGGCGGGCGGCGGGGCGCGCGCCGGGGCGGGCGGCGCCGGACGCGGTCCGCCGAGCGGCCGGAGGCGAGCCTGCGCCGGCTGCTGCCGCAAGCCCTGGTCGTGGCGTTCCTGGCCGGCGGGACCACCGCGTTCGTCGCCGAGGACAAGGCGGTCGAGCTGAGCGTGGACGGCAGCCCGCGCACCCTGCACACCTTCGCCGACGACGTGTCCGAACTGCTCGCCGAGGAGGGCGTGCGGGTGGGCGCCCACGACGTGGTGGCGCCCGCTCCCGGCACCGCCCTGACCAGCGGCGACCAGGTCACGGTGCGCTACGCGCGGCCGGTCAGGCTCACCCTGGACGGAGAGCCGCACCAGGTGTGGACGACGGCCCGGACGGTGGAGGGCGCGCTGCGCCAGCTCGGCGTGCGGGCCGAGGGCGCGTATCTGTCGGCCTCGCGGTCCCGGCCCATCGGACGCGCCGGACTCGCCCTGGACGTGCGCACCGAGCGCTCGGTGACGATCCTCGCCGACGGCCGCGCCCGCACCGTCCGCACCAACGCGGCGACCGTCGGGGAGGCGGTGCGGGAGGCCGGGATCACCCTGCGCGGGCTGGACGCCCTGTCCGTGCCGCCCGGCAGCTTCCCGCGCGACGGCCAGACCGTCACCGTGCTGCGGATCACCGGCTCGCGGGTCGTGCGCGAGGAGACGATCCCCTTCGCGGTGCGGCGCGCCGAGGACCCCGCCCTGTTCCGCGGCACCGAGGTCGTGGACCGGGCCGGGCGGCCGGGCCTCCGGCGGGTCACGTACTCCGTGCGCACCGTCAACGGCGTACGCCAACGGCCCCGGCTGCTGGCGTCGGAGGTGGTGCGCGCGCCGCGCGCACAGGTCGTCAGGGTCGGCACCCGGCCGCATCCGCCGTCCGCGCGGGGCGCGGACCGCCTCAACTGGCGCGGTCTCGCCCAGTGCGAGTCCGGGGGCCGGCCGGACGCGGTGGACTCGTCCGGCACCTACGGAGGGCTCTACCAGTTCGACACGGGCACCTGGCACGGCCTGGGCGGCACGGGGCGTCCGCAGGACGCGTCGGCGGAGGAGCAGACGTACCGGGCGAAGAAGCTGTACGTGCGCCGCGGGGCCAGCCCCTGGCCGCACTGCGGGGACCGGCTGCACTCCTAGGCCCCCGTACCCTTGTGCCGTGAGCAGCCCCACCTCCGACGCCCTGCTGGGCCCCGCCGACGTCCGTGAACTGGCGGCGGCCCTCGGCGTGCGCCCCACCAAGCAGCGCGGACAGAACTTCGTGATCGACGCGAACACCGTCCGCCGTATCGTCCGCACCGCCGAGGTCCACCCCGAGGACGTGGTCGTGGAGGTCGGCCCGGGGCTCGGCTCCCTCACCCTCGCCCTGCTGGAGGCGGCCGACCGGGTCACCGCCGTCGAGATCGACGACGTGCTCGCCGCCGCGCTGCCCGCGACCGTCGCCGCCCGCATGCCCGGCCGCGCCGACCGGTTCGCGCTCGTCCACTCCGACGCCCTGCACGTCACCGAGCTGCCGGGCCCCGCCCCGACCGCGCTGGTGGCCAACCTCCCCTACAACGTCGCCGTGCCCGTGCTGCTGCACATGCTGGAGACCTTCCCGAGCATCCGGCGCACCCTGGTGATGGTGCAGTCGGAGGTCGCCGACCGGCTCGCCGCCGCGCCCGGCTCCAAGGTGTACGGCGTGCCGTCCGTCAAGGCCAACTGGTACGCCGAGGTCAAGCGGGCCGGCGCCATCGGGCGCAACGTCTTCTGGCCCGCGCCGAACGTCGACAGCGGGCTCGTCTCCCTGGTCCGGCGGACCGAGCCGGTCAGGACCTCGGCCTCACGGCGGGAGGTCTTCGCCGTCGTGGACGCCGCGTTCGCGCAGCGCCGCAAGACCCTGCGGGCGGCGCTCGCCGGGTGGGCCGGGTCCGCCGCCGCCGCGGAGGCGGCCCTCGTCGCCGCCGGGGTGTCGCCGCGGGCGCGCGGGGAGGCGCTGACCGTCCACGAGTTCGCGCGCATCGCCGAGCAGCGCACCGCCGCCCGGCGGACCGACGAGCCCGCCCCCGCCGAGCACGTCACCGACGAGCCCGCCACCGACGAGCAGCGCACCGCACAGCACGAGGAGTCCGGCAACCAGTGAGCGTCACCGTCCGCGTCCCGGCCAAGGTCAACGTCCAGCTCGCGGTGGGCGCCGCCCGCCCCGACGGCTTCCACGACCTCGCCAACGTCTTCCTCGCCGTCGGCCTGTACGACGAGGTCACCGTCACCGAGTCCGACGAGCTGCGGGTGACCTGCGCCGGCCCGGACGCGGGCCAGGTGCCGCTGGACCGCACCAATCTGGCCGCCCGCGCCGCCCTCGCCCTCGCCCGGCGCCGTGGCATCGACCCGGCGGTGCACCTTCACATCGCCAAGGACATCCCGGTCGCCGGCGGCATGGCGGGCGGCAGCGCGGACGGCGCGGGCGCCCTGCTCGCCTGCAACGCGCTGTGGCAGGCGGGCGCCTCCCGCGCCGAACTGCTGTCCATCTGCGCCGAGCTGGGCAGCGACGTGCCGTTCAGCCTGGTCGGCGGGGCGGCCCTGGGCACCGGACGGGGCGAGCGGCTGCGGGCGCTGGAGGTGGGCGGCACCTTCCACTGGGTGTTCGCCCTCGCCGAGGGCGGACTGTCGACACCGGCCGTCTATCGCGAGTTCGACCGGCTGAACGAGGGGGTGCGGGTCCCCGAGCCGGTGGCGTCCGAGGACCTGCTGGCCGCACTGGCCAAGGGGGACGCGGAGGCGCTGGCCGCCACCCTGTCCAACGACCTCGAGCCGGCCGCGCTCTCCCTGCGCCCGTCCCTCGCGGACACCCTGGAGGCCGGGCGTGCGGCGGGGGCGCTGGCGGGGCTGGTGTCGGGCTCCGGGCCCACGACGGCGTTCCTCGTCCGGGACGCCGAGGCGGCCGCGAAGGTGGCCGACGCCCTGCTCGCCTCGGGCACCTGCCGCGCCGCCCGGATCACCGAGTCCCCGGCGCCCGGGGCGACGGTGGTGTGAGGGACGGGAACTACAGCTGGTCGATGGCGCTGAGGTCGATCCGCACGGCGTAGGGCTTTTCGACGTGGATCCAGTCGCGGTGCAGCCCCATGTGCACATACGCCTGGGTCACCGGGTCGAGTTCGTAGACGTGGACGAGAGGTCCGCCGGTCACTCCGTCCTGCTCCACGCGCCAGAAGCCGGGGATGCCGGCCGCCGCGTACTTGTGCGGCTTGGTCGTGCGGTCCCGGGACTCCGAGTCGGGGGAGACGACCTCCACGGCGAGCAGCACGTCCTCGGCGTGAAAGCTGGTCTGGTCCAGCCCGGTGACCGCCTCGGCGCGGACCACGCTGACATCGGGTTCCGGGCCGTTGTGGCGGTCGAGGACGACGGTCATCTCCCGGCTGACCCGGAACTCCGGGGGCAGACAGCCGCGCAGACCGCCGACCAGCAGGTCGATCACGAGGAAGTGGAAACGGCGCTGCGGACCGACGAAGACCAGACTCCCGTCGATCAGCTCGGTGTGCGGCGGGAGATCGGGCAGTGTGAACAGGTCGTCCACGGTGTAGCCGTCCGGCGGCGGCACCGGCCAGGCGTGGCAGTGCTCTGCGGATTCGGCGGTCATGGTTCCTCCCATGGACGGGATCCTGCTGCCCGGTTTCCACGGCAGCGGCCGGATCCGGTTCGCGTCATCACAAAGAGTGACCGACCCCTGGCGCGTCGCCACCCGTCGCGCAGGGCCTAGGCTTGAAGGCTGATCCATCCCCCCGGGCAGGAGAGAAATGGCCGTCAACCTGGTCAATGTCGAGAACGTCAGCAAGGTGTACGGCACCCGTGCGCTGCTCGACGGCGTGTCGCTCGGCGTGTCCGAGGGGGACCGGATCGGCGTCGTCGGGCGCAACGGCGACGGGAAGACCACGCTGATCCGGATGCTGGCCAGACAGGAGGAGGCCGACACCGGACGCGTGACGCACTCCGGCGGGCTGCGCCTCGGCGTGCTCACCCAGCACGACTCCCTCGACCCGGCGGCCACCGTGCGGCACGAGGTCATCGGGGACCTCGCCGACCACGAGTGGGCGGGCAACGCCAAGATCCGGGACGTGCTGACCGGACTGTTCGGCGGGCTCGACCTGCCCGGCTTCCCCAAGGGCCTGGACACGGTCATCGGGCCGCTGTCCGGCGGGGAGCGGCGGCGGATCGCGCTGGCCAAGCTGCTCATCGAGGAGCAGGACCTGATCGTCCTGGACGAGCCGACCAACCACCTCGACGTCGAGGGCATCTCCTGGCTCGCCCGGCACCTGCGCGAGCGCCGCTCGGCGCTGGTGTGCGTCACCCACGACCGGTGGTTCCTGGACCAGGTGTGCACCCGCATGTGGGACGTGCAGCGCGGGACCGTGTACGAGTACGAGGGCGGCTACTCCGACTACGTCTTCGCCCGCGCCGAGCGCGAGCGTATCGCGGCCTCCGAGGAGGCCAAGCGGCAGAACCTGATCCGCAAGGAGCTGGCCTGGCTGCGGCGCGGCGCCCCCGCCCGCACCTCCAAGCCGCGCTTCCGGGTCGAGGCCGCCAATGAGCTGATCAAGGACGTGCCGCCGCCGCGGGACCGCGGCGAGCTGATGAAGTTCGCCTCCTCGCGGCTCGGCAAAACCGTCTTCGACCTGGAGGACGTGACCGTCCAGGCCGGGCCCAAGGTGCTGCTCAAGCATGTGACCTGGCAGCTCGGTCCCGGCGACCGCATCGGCCTGGTCGGCGTCAACGGCGCCGGCAAGACGTCGCTGCTGCGGGCCATGGAGCAGGCCGCACGGACCGAGGGCGAGACACAGCCCGTGGGCGGCCGGATCGCCGTCGGCAGGACGGTGAAACTGGCGTACCTGTCCCAGGAGGTGGCCGAACTCGACCCCGCCTGGCGCGTCCTGGAGGCCGTGCAGCAGGTGCGCGAGCGCGTCGACCTCGGCAAGGGCCGGGAGATGACGGCCGGGCAGCTGTGCGAGACCTTCGGCTTCGGCAAGGAGAAGCAGTGGACGCCGGTGGGCGACCTGTCCGGCGGTGAGCGGCGGCGGCTCCAGCTGCTGCGCCTGCTCATGGGCGAGCCCAACGTCCTCTTCCTCGACGAGCCCACCAACGACCTCGACATCGAGACCCTCACCCAGCTCGAGGACGTCCTCGACGGCTGGCCCGGCTCGATGATCGTCATCTCCCACGACCGGTTCTTCGTCGAGCGCACCACCGACACGGTGTACGCCCTCCTCGGCGACGGCACGCTGCGGATGCTGCCGCGCGGCATCGACGAGTACCTGGAGCGCAGGCAGCGCATGGAGCAGCAGGCCGCGGCCGCGGCCTCCGCCCCCGCGCCCGCCGCGGACAAGGCCGGGGCCCCCGAGAAAAGCGCCGCCGAACTGCGCGCCGCCAAGAAGGAACTGCAGCGCATCGAGCGGCAGTTGGACCGCGTCTCGGAGAAGGAGTCCGCGCTGCACGCGCAGATCGCCGAGCACGCCACCGACTTCGGGAAGGTCGCGCAACTCGACGCGGAGCTGCGCGAACTGGCGGCCGAGCGCGAGGAACTGGAGCTGCGCTGGCTGGAACTGGCCGAGGACGCTCAGGGCGGATGAGTCCCGCGGCCGCGTCCCGCAGGCGCCGCGCGCGCCGCGTGGAGGGGGCGTGAAGGCGCGTAACGGAGGCATCACAGCCCGGTCCTCCCTTGGGAACAGGGGCCGCCACGGGCCGGTGGGCCGTCGGTGACGGGTGATAGAAAGAGCCGTCCGAGGACTGTCCGCGTACGGCACCGGATCCGTCACGCGCCTCGGACATGGCGAGAAATCAGTGAACGAGGGGGAGAGGCGCGGATGAGTCAGCCGCCCAACCAGCCGCCGCAGGACGGCTTCGGAGCGCCGCAGGACCAGCCGCAGCAGCCGCAACCGCAGCAACCCCCGCAACCGCAGCCACAGTCGCAGCCGCAGCAGCAGCCGCAGCAGCCGCAGCAGCCGCCGCAGCCGCCGCAGCCGCCGGCGCCCGGCGGCGGATTCGGCGCTCCTCCCGTTCCGCAGGGCGGCTTCGGCGCCCCCCAGGGCCCGGGCCAGGGCACGCCCCCGCCGCCCGCCCAGCCCCCGCAGGGCCCGGCGGCCCCGCCCGCCGGCCCGCCCCAGCCCGGGTACGGCTACCCGCAGCAGCCCGGCCCCTACGCCCAGCCGGGACCGTACGGCGGGCCCGGCCCCTACGGTCAGCCCGGTCCCTACGGCGCGCCCGCCGCGCCCGCGCCCGGCCCGTACGGGCAGCCGCAGCCGGGGCCGTACGGGCCCCAGCCCGGATACGGGCCCGCGCAGCCGCAGTACCCGGGCGCGCCCGGCACCCCGCCGCCCGGGGGCGGCTCGCGGAACCCCTTCAAGGGCAGGCCCGCGGTCGTCGTCGGCGCCGCGGTGGCCGCGCTGCTCGTGGTCGGCGGCACGGTGTGGGCCGTGGCCGGCGGGGACGGCGACGGCGGGAAGAAGCCGGTCGCGCACAAGAGCGGCAGCCCCACGGCCACCGCCTCCGACGACCCGGTGAACCCCGGCGACGGCAGCGGCGACGGCGGCAAGGACACCGAGGACCTCAACGCGGGTCGCAGGCCCGGCGAGGCGAAGGTGCTCTGGTACAAGGAGGCGCCGGACGCGCCCGGTTCGGGCGCCGACGCCCCCGGCATGTGGATCACCGGGAAGACGGCGGTGAAGGCCGCCTACAAGCAGGTCTTCGCGTATGACGCCGCCGACGGCACGCCGGCCTGGGGTCCGCTCACCCTGCCGCAGAAGATATGCGCGGTGACGCCGCAGAAGACGTCCGACGACAAGATCGTCGTGGCGTACATGAGCGGCAGCAGCGACCGCGCCAAGTGCAACCAGCTCCAGCAGATCGACCTGAACACCGGCCGGAAGGGCTGGAGCACCAAGGTCTCCGACGGCCAGCTCTTCGACAGCACCGTCACCATCGAGCTGTCGGTCACCGGCAGGACGCTGATGGTGGGCCGCTCGCAGTCGGGCACGGCGTACGACGTCACCACCGGCAAGCACCTCTACGACAAGCGGCACTACGGCCAGTCCTGCTACCCGTCCGGATTCGCGGGCGGCGCCCGGCTGATCGTGGTCTCGTGGTGCGACGCCAGCGGCACGAACGAGCACGACGAGGTGCAGGAACTCGACCCCGCCACCGGCAAGGTCAAGTGGACCAGGAAGATCCCCAAGGGCTGGTCGGTCGAACGCGCCTACTCCGTCGACCCGGTGATCCTGTACTCGACGAACAAGGACAAGAAGCACTGGAACATCTCGACCCTGAACAACGACGGGTCGATCCGTTCCCAGGTGGACACCAAGGCGTCCTTCAACGCCCAGTGCGGCTTCGCCGTCCTCGACCGCGACCTCCAGGGCTGCCAGGCCGTCGCCTCCGACGCCTCCACCCTCTACCTGCCCACCGCCAAGACCATCGGCGCCAACGAGATCGTCGCCGTCAACCTCGCCACCGGCAAGGAGAAGTGGCGGGTGAAGTCCCCCGAGGACACCACGATGACGCCGGTGAAGGTGGAGAACGGCAGGCTCGTCGCGTATGTGGCGCCGTCGTACGACGCGGGCGGGCAGGTGGTGTCCGTGCCGACCGCCGGTTCGGGCCACACGCCGGTGAAGCTGCTGCAGAACCCGAAGGGCACCGCGGAGATCGAGCGCGGCTTCTTCTCGAAGGACGTCGACTGGGCCGACGGGCGCTTCTACCTCTCCACCACCCGGCTGCGGGGCAATGACGACGCGAAGGAGAAGTTGATGCTCGCCTTCGGCAAGTGAGGCGGACCGGCCGCCGCAGCGCGGCCGGCGCTCCCGCGCCGTACCGATCACCCGGCTTCCCCGTCGTCCCCGTCGTCTCAGTCGTCCCCGTCCCCTCGAGGTGCACCCCGTCATGACCCAGCCGCCGCCCCCGCCGCCCAACCAGCCGCCGCAGCAGGGCGGTTTCGGCCCGCCCCAGGACCAGCCGGCCCAGCCCGCGCCGCCGGCCGCCCAGCCCGCGCCGCCGGCCCAGGACCAGCCGGCCGCGAGCGGCCCCGACCTCACCAAGCCCGCCCAGCCTCCGGCTCCGGCGCAACCCCAGGCCCAGCCTCCGGCTCCGGCTCCGGCGCAACCCCCGGCCCCGGCACCCGCACCGGGATACGGCTACCCGCAGGCCCCGCAGCCGCAGCAGCCCGCCCAGCCTCCGCAGGGGGCCCCGGGCGCCCAGCCGCCGCAGCCGCCCGCGGGGTACGGCTACCCGGCCCCCCAGCCGAACCCGTACGCCCAGCCCTACGGCCAGCAGCCGGGCCCCTACGGCTCCCAGCAGCCCGGATACGGCTACCCGGGCCAGCCGGGCCAGGGATACCCGGGCTACCCCGGCCATCCCGGTCAGCAGCCGACCATGCCCCTGCACCCGCAGGCCGGCGCCCCCGGCGGGCGCGCCGGCAAGGTCAACGCACAGCTGGTGATCATCGTCTCGGCCGTCGTGGCGATCGCGCTGATCATCGGCGGTGGTGTGTGGTACGCCAAGTCGTCCGGCGACGGCGGCAAGAAGGACACCGCGCACTCCAGCGGCGGCACCGGCGGCGAGAACGGCAAGGACGGCAAGGGCGGCACCGGCGGCACCTCCTCCGGAGGGAAGGAGAAGGTGCCCTCCGACCCGGCCGCCAAGGTCCTCTTCCAGGTGCCCATGCCCGCGGTGAAGGACACGGTCTCCACCTCCGGCTCCTGGCTCACCGACAAGGTGTACGCCAAGACCGGCGTCGCCGAGATCGTCGGCTACGACCCCGCCAGGGGCACCAAGCTGTGGACCGTCAAGCTGCCCGGCCCGGTGTGCCAGGCCAGCCGGCACACCACGGCGGACGGCCGGACGGCGATCGTTCACGAGCCCGCCATGCCGACCAAGGACAAGCCCTCGCACGGCTGCAGCCAGGTCGCGGCCATCGACCTGAACGACGGCCGGAAGCTGTGGACGAAGACCGTCAAGTCCGGTGACCAGCTCGTCGGCCTGGACAACGTCACGATCAGCGCGAACACGGTCGCCGTGGGCAGCACCAGCGGCGGCGCCGCCTTCGACGTCGCGAGCGGCAAGCCGCTGTGGGCCCCCAAGCCGTCCGACACCTGCTACGACGCCGGTTACGGCGGCGGCGCCAAGCTGGTCGCGCTGCGCAAGTGCGGCCAGTACGGGCAGCGCCAGCTGCACGTGCAGACCATCGACCCCAAGTCGGGCAAGGTGATCTCCGACTACAAGATGTCCTCGGGCATCGAGTACGCGGCCATCGTCTCCACCGACCCGCTGGTCGTCGCGGCCGACGTCGGCGACACCGCCGGCGACGGCAGCGGCATCTCCGACTTCTTCTCGGTCGACAACCGGACGGGCAAGCTGCGCGCGCACATCTCGGCGCCCGGCGACAAGTACGCCGCGCGCTGCGACGGCATCAGCCGGATCGAGTTCTGCGCGAACCTCGCGGTGGGCGGCGACAGGCTGTACGTGCCGACCGAGGAGCACGACGGCACCGGCGAGTACAGCCAGACCAACGAGATCGTCGCGTTCGACCTCGCCAGCGGCCGGCAGACCGGTCAGCGCGCGGACGCGGGCGACGGCTACCAGATCTACCCGCTGCGCACGGACGGCGCCAACGTCATCGCCTACAAGCGCCCGCCCTACGACAAGGGCGGCCAGGTCGTGAGCATCGACGGCGGCACCTTCAAGCAGACCACGCTGCTGGAGAACCCGGCCACGGAGGCGGTGCGCGACGCGGAGACCGCCATGTCCCCGGACTACGCGGAGATCCGCTACGCCCAGGGCCGCCTCTACATGTCGACGGTGTTCGCCCACAAGTCGACCTCGTCCTTCGGCAAGGAGTACCTGGCCCTGGCGTTCGGCACGAGCTGATCGCGCCCGGACACCCGCGGTACGGTCCCGTTACGGCTCCGCCCCTGTTCAGGGGCGGGGCCGTACGCGTTCTGCCCATTCCTGCCCGAATGTGATGATCTTCGGCGTTCCGGGGCACTTCTCGCCGGTAGGGGCAGCGCGATGTCGAACGAGCGTGTAGCTTCCGGGTGCATGACGGGCGGGTGTGCCGGGGGGCCATCTGCCGTGGGGCTGTTCATACGGCTGTCCGTGGGCCTGTCCGTCGGATGCGGTGGGCGGCCATGGTGGGCATCCGTTGGGGGGACTGGGGGGTTGCTCGATGGGAGTGCGGCTCATGGTGGTCGACGACCACCGACTGCTCGCGGAGGCGCTGGCCTCGGCGCTGAAGCTGCGGGGGCACCGCGTGCTGGCCGCCGCGGCGCCGGCCGCGGGCGCGGCCGAGCTGGTGATCAGCCGGGCGCCGGAGGTGTGCCTGCTGGGCACGGCGACCCCGGCCGAGCCGGGCGCCTTCGACCCGGTGGCGCGGATCAAGCGGGAGCGTCCGCAGGTGGCCGTGGTCGTGCTGGGGCCGGTGCCCTCGCCGCGCGGCATCGCCGCGGCCTTCGCCGCGGGCGCCTCGGGCTACGTACGCCACGACGAGCGCATCGAGGGGGTCGAGCGGGCCATCATGAAGGCCCGGGCGGGCGAGGCGGCGGTGGCCCCCCAGCTGCTCCAGGGCGCCTTCGGCGAGCTCCTCAACCCGGCCGCGCAGCCCGACGACGAGGGTCAGCGGCTGCTGCAGATGCTCACCCCGCGGGAGGTGGAGGTGCTGGTCAGGGTGGCCGACGGGGAGGACACCCGGCTGATCGCGGCCGGCATGGGCATCGCCCCGAGCACGGCCCGCACCCACGTCCAGCGGGTGCTGATGAAACTGGGGGTCGGCTCCCGCCTGGAGGCGGCGGCCCTGGCGGCCCGCACAGGCCTCCTGGACCGCGCCACCCCACCACCACCGGCGTAACACCGGGCGCGCGCGCCCGCCCTCCGGGCCCGGCCCGTCCTTCCGGGGCGGACCCGGTCTTCCGGGCGGGCGCGGTCTTCCGGCGTCGCCCCGGTCTCCCGGGGCGGCCCGGGAGTCGGGCGGCGGTCCCCGGTCTTCGGGGGCGCCCCGGCTTTCCGGGGCGGGCCCGGCGTTCGGGCGGCCGTCTCCGGTCTTCCGGCGTGGGCGTCCGGTCTTCGGCGGTGGCTTGTGGTCTTCGCGGTGGCCCCTGATCTCCCAGCGGCTGTCTCCCGCTCTCCGGCGCGGGCCTCCGGTCTTCCGACGCGGGCCTTCGGGCCTCCGGCGACGGCCTCCGGCCCTCCGTCCGGCGTGGGAGGCGCTCAAGGGGCGCGAGCGGGCGCGGTGCGTGCCCCCCACGCATGCCCGCACCTGCCTGCGCGCCACCCGCCCGTCCGGGTGCCCCATGGGCAGGGCGCTCCGCCTGCACGTCCTGGCTGGGCGCTGCCCTCTCGGGCGCCTGCCTGCCCGGGTGCCACCCGGCCGGGCACCACACTTCCGGGCGCCTGCCTGCCCCGACGCCTGCCTGCCCGGGTGCCACCCGGCCGGGCACCACACTTCCGGGCGCCTGCCTGCCCCGAGGCCTGCCTGCCCGGGTGCCACCCGGCCGGGCACCACACTTCCGGGCGCCTGCCTGCCCCGAGGCCTGCCTGCCCGGGTGCCACCCGGCCGGGCACCACACTTCCGGGCGCCTGCCTGCCCCGAGGCCTGCCTGCCCGGGTGCCACCCGGCCGGGTGCCACCCTCCCGGGTGCCACCCTCCCGGGCGCCTGCCTGCCCCGAGGCCTGCCTGCCCCGAGGCCTGCCTGCCCGGGTGCCACCCGGCCGGGCACCACACCCTCCCGGGCGCCCGCTTGCCCCGACGTCTGCCTGCCCGGGTGCCACCCTCCCGGGTGCCACCCTCCCGGGCGCCGCGGCCTGCCTGGGTGCCGCCCTGCCCAGGCGGTCCCCCGGCCAGGCGCCAGCCTGCCCAGGCGCCCCCGGGCAAGGCCCCCGCCCGGGCGCCCCGGTCAGGGCGCCCCTTCCCGGGCGCCCCGACCGGGCCGGCGCCCCGACCGGGCCGGCGCCCGGCCGGTGGCTCACTGCTCCGGCTTCTGTTCCTCCAGCAGCTCCTCCCCGGAGGGGTGGCTCACCGGGCGCAGCTTCATCCACACCAGGAAGAACAGGCCGAGGAGCAGCATCCCGAGGCCGGTCCACAGATTGATGTTCACCCCTTCGGCCTTGTCGATCGCCGCCTGGGAGTCGGTGATCCCGGTGATCGTCACGATGATCCCGTACAGCACGAACAGGCCGCCGATGATGCGCCGCAGGTCGAAGATGCGCGCGGCGGTCGCGGACTGGTGCTCCAGCTCGGTGACTTCCCGCTGGACGTCCTTCTCGGAGAATCCCGAGCGCTCGGACTCAGACATGGTCTCTCAATCCTCCCGCGATCAGAACGAGAACGGGATGTAGCAGAGGGCGGCGATGACGACGGCACCCCAGCCCAGCAGCGCCGGCCTGCGGTACCAGGCCTCGTCGCCGGGGGCGGCGGGCTCGGCCACGCCCGGGGACCGGGTGCCGTAGACCAGGCCCTGGAGCTCCTCGGCCGGCTTGGGCCGGGTGAACAGCGACACGGCGAACATGACCACCGCGCCGGCGACGAAGCCCGCGATCGCGGAGACGAAGTTCGCGCCCTGGTCCGAGGGGATGCCGATGATGCCCTGCTTGTAGATGACGAAGTAGTTCACCATCGCGGTCACGGTGCCGGCGAGCAGGCCCCAGAAGCCGGACTTCATGGACGCCCGCTTCCAGAACATGCCGACGATGAACACCACGAACATCGGCACGTTGAAGAAGGAGAACAGCGTCTGCAGGTAGGCCATGATGTTCGAGAACGAGGAGGCCAGGAACGCGGTGCCGATCGAGGCGAGCACGCCGATCGCCGTGATGATCCGGCCGAAGCGGACGTAGTACTCGTCCTCGCGGTGCCTGACCACGTACTTCGCCCAGATGTCGCTGGTGAACACGGTGTTGAAGGACGACACGTTGGCCGCCATGCCCGCCATGAAGGCGGCGAGCAGACCGGTCACCGCGATGCCGAGCACGCCGTTGGGCAGCAGCTCCTGCATCAGGTACGGGATGGCGTCGTTGTACTGGTAGCCGGAGCCGGGCGCGCCGAAGTGCGGCACCAGCGCGGCGGCGGCCAGGCCCGGGATCATCACCAGGAAGACGATGAAGATCTTGGGGTAGGCGGCGATCAGCGGGGTGCGCTGGGCGGCGGAGAGGTTCCTCGCGGACAGCGCGCGCTGCACCTCGGCGAAGTTGGTCGTCCAGTAGCCGAAGGACAGCACGAAGCCGAGGCCGAGGACGATGGTCAGCCAGTTGGCGCCGAGCGGGTTGGCGTGGCCGATGCCGGTGCCGCCCCAGGCAGTGGTGAAGTTCGCCCCGTGGGTGGCGGTGAGCTTCTGGGTCAGGCCGTCCCAGCCGCCGGCCTTCTTCAGGCTGAGCACCACGATCGGGATGAGCGCCGCGAGGATCACGAAGAACTGCAGCACCTCGTTGTAGATCGCGGAGGACAGGCCGCCCAGGGTGATGTAGGCGAGCACGAAGAAGCCGGCGACCACGATCGCCAGCCACTGCGGCCAGCCCAGCAGCGCCTCGACGACGATCGCGAGGGCGTACAGGTTCACACCGGCGATCAGCACCGCCGCGAAGGCGAACAGGACCGAACTGAGCAGATGCGCGCCCTTGTCGAAGCGCAGCAGCAGGAACTCGGGGACCGACCGCACCTTGGAGCCGTAGTAGAACGGCATCATCACCAGGCCGAGGAAGACCATGGCCGGGATGGCGCCGATCCAGTACCAGTGCACGGTGTAGGCGCCGTACTGGGCGCTGTTGGCGGCCATGCCGAGGATCTCGGTGGCGGCCAGGTTGGCGGAGACGAACGCCAGTCCCGTGATCCACGCCGGCAGGGAGCGCCCGGACAGGAAGAAGTCGAGGCTGGTCTTGACCGAGTGGCGGGCGGCGAAGCCGATGCCGAGGACCACGGCGAAGTAGATCCCGAGGATCGTGTAGTCGAGCCCGTTCGTGGGGAGCCGTAGCCCCGCTGCCAGCTCCACGGCGTTGTATGGGGGGGTTTGCATGAGAACTCGCTTCGTTGCGCGAACTGATCCAGCGGGGAACCTACGCCTCCGCGTTCAGTAATTGAACACTTTTGTTGGTCGTCTTTGTTTGATTGTGATGTCGAGGGGTCTTGGTTGGTTGTGATGTGTTATGTTTGATTGTGTTGGGTGACTGGGGGTGAAGGTGCCGGGTTCCGACCCGGGGACACCCAGACCGGCCGTGGGATCCAGAGGGAGTCCGACAGTGAAGAAGACCTCGACCCGGCTCGCCGACGGTCGTGAGCTCATCTACTACGACCTGCGGGACGACACCGTGCGCGACGCGGTCGACCGGCGCCCGCTGGAGCCGACCGTCACCACCTCCGAGATCCGCCGGGACCCGCTGCTCGGCGACTCGGTCGCCATCGCCTCGCACCGCCAGGGCCGCACGTATCACCCGCCCGCCGACGAGTGCCCCCTGTGCCCCTCCCGCGGCGAGCGGCTGAGCGAGATCCCCGACTCGTCCTACGACGTGGTGGTCTTCGAGAACCGCTTCCCCTCGCTGGCCGGCGACTCGGGCCGGTGCGAGGTCGTCTGCTTCACCTCCGACCATGACGCCTCCTTCGCCGACCTGAGCGAGAGGCAGGCGCGACTCGTGCTGGACGCGTGGACGGACCGGACGTCGGAGCTGTCGCATCTGCCCTCCGTCGAGCAGGTGTTCTGTTTCGAGAACCGTGGTGCGGAGATCGGCGTGACGCTGGGTCACCCGCACGGTCAGATCTACGCGTACCCCTTCACTACCCCGCGCACCGCCCTGATGCTGCGCTCACTGGCGGCGCACCAGGAGGCCACCGGCGGGGAGAACCTGTTCGACGCGGTCCTGGAGCGCGAACTGGCCGATGAGCGGATCGTCCTCGAGGGTGAACACTGGGTGGCCTTCGTGCCGTACGCGGCGCACTGGCCCTACGAGGTCCATCTGTACCCCAGGCGCCGCGTCCCCGACCTGCTCGCGCTCGACGAGGCGGCGCGCACGGAGTTCCCCCAGGTGTATCTGGAACTGTTGAGGCGCTTCGACCGGATCTTCGGCGAGGGAGAGCCTCCG
Source organism: Streptomyces sp. NPDC004065 (assembly GCF_044903565.1). Taxonomy (NCBI): domain Bacteria; kingdom Bacillati; phylum Actinomycetota; class Actinomycetes; order Kitasatosporales; family Streptomycetaceae; genus Streptomyces; species Streptomyces sp. NPDC004065. Next base: position 51,598 of record NZ_JBJDQT010000020.1, read on the forward strand.
ACCCCGTACATCGCGGGCTGGCACCAGGCCCCGTTCGGCCGCTCGGGTGATAATGCGGTGCGCGAGGAGTTCGCGCTCCACCTGGAGCTTTTCACCGTCCGCCGTACTTCCGGCAAGCTGAAGTACCTCGCCGGTTCCGAATCCGGCATGAGTGTGTTCATCAACGACGTGCCGCCGGAGCGCGCGGCCGAGCGACTGCGAGAGGTAGCGAGTTCATGAGCGGGAAGTACCTGGTGACGGGCGGCGCGGGCTACGTCGGCAGCGTGGTCGCCCAGCACCTGCTGGAGGCCGGCCACGAGGTCACCGTCCTCGACAACCTCTCGACGGGCTTCCGCGAGGGCGTCCCGGCGGGCGCCGCCTTCGTCGAGGGCGACATCCGCGACGCCGCCAAATGGCTGGACTCCTCCTACGACGCCGTTCTGCACTTCGCCGCGTTCTCGCAGGTCGGCGAGTCGGTGGTGAAGCCGGAGAAGTACTGGGAGAACAACGTCGGCGGCACCATGGCGCTGCTCGCCGCCATGCGCGAGGCGGGGGTGCGCACGCTGGTGTTCTCCTCCACGGCCGCGACCTACGGCGAGCCGGAGCAGGTGCCGATCGCCGAGACCGCCCCCACCCGGCCCACCAACCCCTACGGCGCCTCCAAGCTCGCCGTCGACCACATGATCAGCGGCGAGGCGGCGGCCCACGGCCTGGGCGCGGTCTCCCTGCGCTACTTCAACGTGGCCGGCGCCTACGGCGCCTGCGGCGAGCGCCACGACCCCGAGTCGCATCTGATCCCGCTGGTCCTCCAGGTCGCCCAGGGCCGCCGTGACGCGATCTCCGTCTACGGCGACGACTACCCCACGCCGGACGGCACCTGCGTGCGCGACTACATCCACGTCGCCGACCTCGCGGAGGCCCATCTGCTGGCCCTGCGGGCCGCCCGGCCCGGCGAGCACCTGATCTGCAACCTGGGCAACGGCAACGGCTTCTCCGTGCGCGAGGTGATCGAGACCGTCCGCCGGGTCACCGGCCACCCCGTGCCCGAGGTCGTCGCCCCGCGCCGGGCCGGCGACCCCGCGGTCCTGGTCGCCTCCGCGGACGCCGCCCGGGAGAAGCTCGGCTGGACCCCGTCCCGCGCGGATCTCGCGGGTATCGTCGCGGACGCCTGGGAGTTCGCGCAGCACATCGCGAAGGAGCGCTAAGTGGGGGCAGCACAAGAGGTGCGGGACGGCTTCGCCGGGTTGTACGGCGCCGAGCCGGACGGGGTGTGGGCGGCGCCCGGCCGCGTCAACCTCATCGGCGAGCACACCGACTACAACGACGGCTTCGTGATGCCGTTCGCGCTGCCGCACGTCACGGTCGCCGCGGTCGCCCGCCGGACGGACGGGGTGCTGCGCCTGCACTCGGCCGACGTGCCGGGCGCCCCGGTGCAGCTGCGCCTGGCCGAGCTGGCGCCCGGGTCCGACAAGGACTGGACGGCCTATCCGGCCGGCGTGGTCTGGGCGCTGCGGGAGGCCGGCCACGAGGTGACCGGCGCGGACGTGCACCTGTCCTCGACGGTCCCCACGGGCGCCGGCCTGTCCTCCTCCGCCGCCCTGGAGGTCGTCGTCGCCCTGGCCCTGAGCGACCTGTTCCGGCTGGGGCTGCGGGGCTGGCAGCTGGCCCGGCTGTGCCAGCGCGCCGAGAACGTCTACGTCGGCGCCCCCACCGGCATCATGGACCAGACGGCCGCGGCCTGCTGCGAGGCCGGCCACGCCCTCTTCCTGGACACCCGCGACCTGTCCCAGCGGCAGATCCCCTTCGACCTCGCGGCCGAGGGGCTGCGCCTGCTGGTCGTGGACACCCGCGTCAAGCACGCCCACAGCGACGGCGAGTACGGCAAGCGCCGGGCCGGCTGCGAGAAGGGCGCGGCGCTGCTCGGCGTGGACGCCCTGCGGGACGTGCCCTACGCGGAACTGGACGCGGCGCTCGCCCGGCTGGGCGACGAGGAGGAGGTCCGCCGCCTGGTGCGGCACGTCGTCACCGAGAACGAGCGGGTGGAACGGGTGGTGTCCCTGCTCCACTCGGGCGACCCGCGCGCCATCGGCCCGGTCCTGACCGAGGGCCACGCCTCCCTGCGCGACGACTTCCGCGTCTCCTGCCCGGAGCTGGACCTGGTCGTCGACACGGCCCTCGCCTCCGGCGCGCTCGGCGCCCGCATGACCGGCGGCGGCTTCGGCGGCTCCGCCATCGTCCTGACCGAGGCGACCGCGGTCCCCGCCGTCACCCGCGCCGTCGAGGACGCCTTCGCCACCTCCGGCTTCCCCACCCCCCGCGTCTTCGAAGCGACCCCCTCCCCAGGAGCCCACCGCCTCACCTGACCCCCGGCCCACCGCACCGGTGGCCTCCCCGCCGACCGCGCGCGTCCGGCACCCGAACGGATCCCGGTAAGGTGCGCCGCGGCCGCCACCACGCCTGGCGGTGCGACCGGACAAGGGGGAGACCACACATGGCATGGCAGGAGTGGGAACAGCTGAAGGCCCAGGCGGCCGACGCGCATTCCGCGCGGATGCAGCTCAACCAGTACCCGGCCGACCAGGGAGGCGACGGAACCCAGGGAGACCTCGTCGTGGGCCACGAGGACCTCGAAGCCGTGGGCCGGGCCGCCCACGACCTGTTCGACCACTTCTCTTGCCCAAGGACGGCGTCGGGGCTCTCGTCCGCAATGCCGTGAACGAAGGATGGGATGCGAGCGACGAGTACCTGAGGAACGCGAAGGAGCGCCCCTAGTGGAGACAACGCCGGAACGTCGGCCGATGCTTGCTCACTGGCGGGGTGGGAAGGTGGTCCTCCTGTTCCTGCTCGTTCTCGGAGTCTTCTGCGGTGGTGGGTGGATGTTCCTGAACAAGGGCCTCTATCTGTTGCCGGACAGAATGTGCGAAGACACCCTCGACCGCGACACGGTCAAGCAAGTGCTGCCCAACGTCCGATCGGCCGACAGCAGTGCGAACACGCAGGGCGCGGGGGACGGTCTCACCTTTTGGTGCCGGGTCACCACCAGCAGCGATTCGTCCCTCTCCGGAGAAGCGCGGGTCCGGCAGGTCTCCCGTGGGCAATGGCTCGAGTACTACCGCGGTGCCGGGGAGCGAAGCCGAGTCGTCCGGGTCTCCGTGGAGGGCGTGGAAGCGCTCGCCCGGATCGACTCCGGGGAGACGACCTCGGCGGTGTACGTGCCCTGCACGCCGCCCGCCGTGCCCGAGTACAACGCCTCCCGGCCCTATGCGGTGGCCGCCGAAGCCCGGGTCTACGGACCTGCCCGGGCCGCGGGTGTGCCGCTGCGTCAGGCCCTGACCGACTTCGCGTACCGGCTGGCCCGCCACGCCTACCACGTGGCCGAGTGCGAGAAGCGTCGCGAACTGCCCCGGGAACTGCCCCGCTACAAGGAGCGCTGATGGACGACGACGCGTTGCGGTCGCGGTTCGACGGTCGGGGGATGGTGGAGATCCGGGGGGAGGCGTCGGTGCGGGGGCGGGCCGAGGCGGTCGGGCGGGCGCTCGGGTACGCGCTGGTCTCCGTCGAGCGCCTCGGCGGCCCGAGCGCGGGGCTGCTGCCCGGGTACCGTCCGCCGGACCGGGTGCTGCTCGTCTTCCGGCGCGACGACGATCCGCGGGCCCGCCGGCGGGCCGAGCAGGCCGTCGAGCGGCTGCGGGCGGGCGGACCGGTGCTGCCGGAGGTCGAGCCTCCGCCGCCTCCGCCGCCCTCGCCGGCCCCGCCCCTGACGCCCCGGCCGCCGGCACCCCGCCCCCGGCGGTCGCTGGAGCCGCCACCGCCTCCTCCGGCTCCGCCGGCGGGCCGGCCCGGGCCGCGGATTCCGTCCCGGCCGCCGTACCCGCCTCTTCCGCCGCCCCCGCCGCCCGCGCCGAACCCCGGCTGAGCCCCCGTTCAGCGCAAGGGCTTGATCAGGGTGTACTCCGTGATGCCCGGGGGGTAGTCGGGGATCGCGCAGACCACCTTGTAGCCGTGGCGGCGGTAGAACCGCGGGGCCTGGAAGTCCCAGGTCTCCAGGCGGGCGCCGCGGCAGCCGCGTTCGTCGTGGGCCAGGCGTTCGGCGCGGGTGAGGAGGCGGGAGCCGAGGCCGGCGCCGCGGTGGCGTTCGTCGACCCACAGGTACGTCACGTGCAGCCAGGTGGTCCAGGTGTGGCCCACCAGGCCGCCCGCCAGTCCGCCGGCGTCGTCCAGGGCCCAGACGTGCAGCGGGAGTTCGCGTTCGGCGGGGGTTCCGCGCAGGGCGGCGAGGACGGGCGAGGCCGCCGTGTTCGTGTCGCGCAGGCGGGAACGGAGCAGATCGCGCCGCTCCTTGTCGACTTCTGCCTCGATACGAAACATGCGGCACACCCTAAACGCGTCGGGCGGGCAGTTCCGCGAATTCCCTTCCCGTCCCGGCCCCCGCCCGTACTCTGAGGAACGGTGCCGGTGGGGGCCGGCGCCGTTCAGGGGGCGAACAGCCGGGTACGACGCCCGAAGTGGGGGTAGCAGTTCCGCATGGCGGCGGCCGTGCGGCCGTACCGCCCCGGGCGTCGTGTCCGCGCCGGCCGGAGCTCCTCGGACGGGAATCCCCTGCTCCACCAGGAGCCTGGGGAAGGGGGTTTTCAGTGGTTCGCATCCGAGTCCTGGTCGTCGACGACCACCGCATCTTCGCCGAGTCGCTCGCCGCCGCCCTGGCCGCCGAGCCCGACGTGGAGGTCGCCGCGGCGGGCTCCGGTCCGGCGGCCCTGCGCTGTCTGGAGCGGGCGGCGGCCGAGGGGCGCCGCTTCGACGTGCTGCTCGTGGACGCCGACCTCGGCGGTGACGCGGTGGGCGGCCGGAGGGCCGTACCGGTCCAGGAGGGCAACGCCGACGGCCTGGTCGACGGCATCTCCCTGGTCGCCGGGGTGCGCGGCGCCCAGCCCGGGGTGCGGACCGTGGTGCTCGCCGAGAAGGACGACCCCCGCCGGGCGGCGCTCGCCCTGCAGGCCGGGGCGTGCGGCTGGGTGGCCAAGGACTGCTCGCTGTCCCGGCTGCTCACCGTCATCCGCGGGGTGCTGCGGGACGAGACCCATCTGCCGCCCGCCCTGCTCACCGGGGTTCTGCGGGAGCTGACCGCCGCCCGCAAGCACCGCACCGAGAGCGAGCGGCTGGTGGAGTCGCTGACCCCGCGCGAGCGGGAGGTGCTGCGCTGCATGGTCGCGGGGCTGGGGCGCAAGGCCGTCGCCGAGCGGCTGTACCTGTCCCCGCACACCGTCCGCACCCACATGCAGAACGTCCTGGGCAAGCTCGGCGTGCACTCCACGCTCGCCGCCGTGGCGCTGGCCCGCCGGGCCGGGGTGGGTCCGGCCGACCTAACCGGGGATGTTGTCGAACGGGGCGGTCAACTGGCGTAGCAGGCTGGCCAGTTCCGCGCGCTGCGCGGAGGACAGCTCGCCGAGGATGGCACGCTCCTGGTCGAGCAGCCCGGCCAGTGAGCGGTCCGCGCGGTCCTTGCCCTCCTCCGTCAGCCGCACCAGCACCCCGCGCCGGTCGCTGGGGTCGGGCAGCCGCTCCACCAGGCCCTTCTTCGCCAGCCGGTCGATGCGGTTGGTCATGGTCCCGGAGGTGACCAGGGTCTGGGTCAGCAGCTGTCCCGGCGAGAGCTGGTACGGAGCTCCCGCGCGCCTGAGCGCGGTCAGGACGTCGAACTCCCAGGGCTCCAGAGAGTGCTCGGCGAAGGCCAGACGGCGCGCGCGGTCCAGGTGCCGGGCCAGCCTGCTCACCCGGCTCAGCACCTCGAGCGGTTCCACGTCGAGGTCCGGGCGCTCCCGGCGCCACGACGCGACCAGCCGATCGACCTCGTCCTCCATGACGATCAGTGTAGTGGTTGTGTCGATGTGAAGTCTCTTGATATCAAGTCTCTTGACATCGAGCTACCTTCCCCGGAAGGTGGGAACACCGTGGAGTACGACTTCGAGGAGGCCGCCGTGCCCGACCGCACCCCCACCTGGGACCCCGCCCAGTACCTGCGCCACGCCGGCCACCGCGCCCGCCCCTTCACCGACCTCCTGGCCCGCGTCCCCGACCTCACGGGCGACCCGCCCCGCATCGCCGACCTCGGCTGCGGCCCCGGCAACGTCACCGTGCTGCTCACCGAGCGCTGGCCCGCCGCCCTGGTCACCGGCTACGACAACTCGCCCGAGATGCTCGACAAGGCCGTCGTGGACCACGCCGGCCGCACCCCGGGCGGCGGCCGCCTGGAGTTCGCCCACGCCGACGCCCGCACCTGGACGCCCGCCGAGCCGCACGACCTGATCGTCAGCAACGCCACACTGCAGTGGGTGCCGGGACACGCGGACCGCTTCGCCGACTGGGTGGCGGCCCTCAGGCCGGGCGGGACCTTCGCCTTCCAGGTCCCCGGCAACTTCTCCGCCCCCAGCCACCGGCTAATGCGCGCGCTGGCCGGCTCCGCCCGCTGGCGCGACCGCCTCGGGGACGTGCTGCGCCACGAGGACGCCGTCCTCACGCCCGGGGCCTACCTGGAGAGGCTGACCGCCCTCGGCTGCACCGCCGACGTCTGGGAGACGACGTACGTCCATCTGCTGCCGGGCGAGGACCCCGTGCTGGACTGGGTCAAGGGCACGGGCCTGCGCCCGGTCCTCACCGCGCTCGCCGACGACCCCGGGGTGCGGGAGGACTTCCTGGCCGAGTACCGGGCCGCGCTGCGGGCGGCCTACCCGGCCGGGCCGCACGGCACCCCGTTCCCCTTCCGCCGTGTCTTCGCGGTGGCGCGCAAGGAGGCGTGAGCGGTGCTGACCGCCGTGGACCATGTGCAACTGGCCGCCCCGCCCGGCTCCGAGGACGCGCTGCGGGCCTTCTACGCCGGCGTGCTCGGCATGACGGAGGTCCCCAAGCCGCCCGCGCTCGCCGCCCGCGGCGGCTGCTGGTTCCGGGCCGGCACGGTCCGGCTCCACCTCGGCGTCGAGGAGGACTTCCGCCCCGCCCGCAAGGCCCACCCCGGCCTGCGGGTGACGGGCACCGAGGCGTACGCCGCCCGGCTCGCGGCACGCGGCGCGAAGGTCGCCTGGGACGACGGCCTGCCCGGCCACCGCCGCTTCTACTCCGAGGACCCGGTGGGCAACCGGCTGGAGTTCCTCGAGCCGGCCGGGAGCCCCGCCCGGGAGATCGGGGAGGACGGGGCGGACAGGGAGGACGGGGAGGACGGGGAGGACGGCGCGGGTGCCGCACGCCCGCACGGACACCTGAACGGACCCCGTACGGACGCCTGAAGGGCGCCCGTACGGACGCCCCGCCACCGGGCGCCCTCAGCTCTTGCGGTGACCGATCAGACGCGGCTTCGGCTCCAGGCCGTCCAGACCGTGCCAGGCCAGGTTCACCAGGTGGGCCGCCACCTCCGCCTTCTTCGGGCGGCGCACGTCCAGCCACCACTGCCCCGTCAGGGCGACCATCCCGACCAGGGCCTGCGCGTACAGCGGCGCCAGCTTGGGGTCGAAGCCGCGGGACTTGAACTCGCGGCCCAGGATGTCCTCCACCTGGGTGGCGATGTCCGAGATCAGCGAGGCGAAGGAACCGGTGGACTGCGGGATGGGGGAGTCGCGGACCAGGATGCGGAAGCCGTCCGTGCACTCCTCGATGTAGTCCAGGAGCGCGAACGCCGCCTGCTCGCACAGCTCCCGCGGGTGACCCGCGGTGAGGGAGCTGGTGACCATGTCCAGCAGGCGGCGCATCTCGCGGTCCACCACGACCGCGTACAGCCCCTCCTTGCCGCCGAAGTGCTCGTACACCACCGGCTTGGACACCCCGGCCTTCGCCGCGATCTCCTCCACCGACGTGCCCTCGAAGCCCTTGGCGGCGAACAGCGTGCGACCGATCTCCAGCAGCTGCTGGCGGCGCTCCGCACCGGTCATCCGGGTGCGGCGCGCGCGCCGCGGCTTGTCATTGCTCGGGGTGCTGCTGGAGTCGGTCGCCACGGCCTCAATCATGCCGCCTCGGCGGTCTCCTTCCGGCGCCGGGAGCCGTCCGAGTCCGTGTTCCGCCGCGAATCGATACGCGAGCGTGACGGCCACCGCACGTCGTAGGCCCAGCCGAGCCGCTCGAACCAGCGGATGATGCGCGCGGAGGAGTCCAGCTGGCCGCGCTCCACGCCGTGCCGCGCGGAGGTCGGGTCGGCGTGGTGCAGGTTGTGCCAGGACTCGCCGCAGGACAGCACCGCCAGCCACCACACGTTGCCCGAGCGGTCCCGCGACTTGAACGGGCGCTTGCCGACCGCGTGGCAGATCGAGTTGATCGACCACGTCACGTGGTGCAGCAGCGCCACCCGCACCAGCGAACCCCAGAAGAACGCCGTGAAGGCCCCCCACCACGACATGGTGACCAGCCCGCCGATCAGCGGCGGCAGCAGCAGCGACGCCGTGGTCCACACGACGAACTGACGGGAGATCGTCCGCAGTGTGTCGTCCTTGATCAGGTCCGGTGCGTACTTCTCCTGCGGCGTCTGCTCCTCGTCGAACATCCAGCCGACGTGGGCCCACCACAGGCCCTTCATCAGCGCCGGGATCGTCTCGCCGTAACGCCACGGCGAGTGCGGGTCACCCTCGTGGTCGGAGTACTTGTGGTGCTTGCGGTGGTCGGCGACCCAGCGGACCAGGGGTCCCTCGACGGCCATCGAGCCGGCGATGGCCAGCGCGATCCTCAGGGGCCGCTTGGCCTTGAACGAGCCGTGGGTGAAGTGCCGGTGGAAACCGATCGTGATGCCGTGACAGCCGAGGAAGTAGAAGAAGACCAGCAGGCCGAGGTCCAGCCAGCTCACCCCCCATCCCCACGCCAGCGGCACCGCCGCGAGCAGCGCGAGGAACGGAACGGTGATGAAGAGCAGCAGCGTGATCTGCTCGATCGAACGCTTCTGCTCGCCGCCCAGGGTGGCGGAGGGCGTTGCGGTGCCGGGCGCCTTCGGGGCGTCGTCGATCACATCGGAGCTTGTGGTCATGGGCGTCCCCTGTGGGGTCGAGGGTCGAGACAGGTGCCTTCGGGCTCCACAAACCGTCCAGCTCCCTACGGTGCCGTAACCTACGGCATCGTAAGTATGGCAGTGTGTCGCCCCGCGGCAAGAGCCCGTGCCTGCGCGTCCCGCCCGACACCTAGACTTGGAGCCGGTCGGACAGCGCGGTCCGCTCTGAAGAATCCCTTCCCGGACGTCCGGCCCGTATGCGGCAGCCCGCCGCGCGGCACCCGTCCGGGTTCCCTCCCAGACGAGCTTCAACACTGCAAGGAGCCGCACCTGTGAGCAGTGCCGACGACCAGACGACGACCAGCAGCGAGCTGCGCGCCGACATCCGCCGACTGGGCGACCTCCTCGGGGAGACCCTGGTGAGACAGGAGGGCCCCGAACTCCTCGACCTGGTCGAGCGGGTGCGCCGGCTCACCCGGGAGGACGGCGAGGCCGCCGCCGAACTGCTGCGCGGCACGGAGCTGGAGACCGCGGCCAAGCTGGTCCGCGCCTTCTCCACGTACTTCCACCTCGCCAACGTCACCGAGCAGGTGCACCGCGGACGCGAACTGCGCGCCCGCCGGGCGGCCGAGGGCGGCCTGATCGCCCGCACCGCCGACCGCCTCAAGGACGCCGACCCCGAGCACCTGCGGCAGACCGTCCAGCACCTCAACGTCCGCCCCGTGTTCACCGCGCACCCCACCGAGGCCGCGCGCCGCTCCGTCCTCAACAAGCTCCGCCGCATCGCCGCGCTGCTGGAGACCCCGGTCATCGACTCCGACCGCCGCCGCCACGACACCCGGCTCGCCGAGAACATCGACCTCGTCTGGCAGACCGACGAACTGCGCGTCGTGCGCCCCGAACCCGCCGACGAGGCCCGCAACGCCATCTACTACCTCGACGAGCTGCACGCCGGCGCCGTCGGCGACGTCCTGGAGGACCTCACCGCCGAACTCGAGCGGGTCGGCGTCACGCTGCCCGACGAGACCCGGCCCCTCACCTTCGGCACCTGGATCGGCGGCGACCGCGACGGCAACCCCAATGTGACCCCCGAGGTCACCTGGGAGGTGCTGATCCTCCAGCACGAGCACGGCATCAACGACGCCCTCGACATGATCGACGAGCTGCGCGGGCTGCTGTCCAACTCCATCCGCTACACCGGCGCCACCGACGAGCTGCTCGCCTCCCTGCAGACCGATCTCGAACGGCTCCCCGAGATCAGCCCCCGCTACAAGCGGCTCAACGCCGAGGAGCCCTACCGGCTCAAGGCCACCTGCGTCCGGCAGAAGCTCGTCAACACCAAGCAGCGCCTGGCCAGGGGCACCGCGCACGAGCCCGGCCGCGACTACCTGGGCACCGGCGAGCTGCTGGCCGACCTGCGCCTGCTGCAGGACTCCCTGCGCGCCCACCGCGGCGGCCTGTTCGCCGACGGCCGGCTGAACCGCATCATCCGCACCCTGGCCGCCTTCGGCCTCCAGCTGGCCACCATGGACGTCCGCGAGCACGCCGACGCCCACCACCACGCCCTCGGGCAGCTCTTCGACCGGCTCGGCGAGGAGTCCTGGCGCTACGCCGACATGCCCCGCGACTACCGCGCCAAGCTGCTCGCCAAGGAGCTGCGCTCGCGCCGCCCGCTCGCCCCGAGCCCCGCCCCCGTCGACGCCGCCGGAGCGAAGACCCTCGGCGTCTTCCAGACGATCCGGCGCGCCCTGAACGTCTTCGGGCCCGAGGTCATCGAGTCCTACATCATCTCCATGTGCCAGGGCGCCGACGACGTCTTCGCCGCCGCCGTCCTCGCCCGCGAGGCCGGCCTGCTCGACCTGCACGCCGGCTGGGCGAAGATCGGCATCGTGCCGCTGCTGGAGACCACCGACGAGCTGAAGGCCGCCGACACCATCCTGGAGGACATGCTCTCCGACCCCTCCTACCGGCGGCTGGTCGCGCTCCGGGGCGACGTCCAGGAGGTCATGCTCGGCTACTCCGACTCCTCCAAGTTCGGCGGCATCACCACCAGCCAGTGGGAGATCCACCGCGCCCAGCGCCGGCTGCGCGACGTCGCCCACCGCTACGGCGTGCGGCTGCGCCTCTTCCACGGCCGCGGCGGCACCGTCGGCCGCGGCGGCGGCCCCACCCACGACGCGATCCTCGCCCAGCCCTGGGGCACCCTCGAGGGCGAGATCAAGGTCACCGAGCAGGGCGAGGTCATCTCCGACAAGTACCTCATCCCGTCCCTGGCCCGGGAGAACCTCGAACTGACCGTGGCCGCCACCCTGCAGGCCTCCGCCCTGCACACCGCGCCCCGCCAGTCCGACGAGGCCCTCGCCCGCTGGGACGCGGCCATGGACGTGGTGTCCGACGCCGCCCACGCGGCCTACCGCCGGCTGGTCGAGGACCCCGACCTGCCGACGTACTTCCTGGCCTCCACGCCGGTCGACCAGCTCGCCGACCTGCACCTGGGCTCCCGGCCCTCCCGCCGCCCCGGCTCGGGAGTCTCGCTCGACGGCCTGCGCGCCATCCCCTGGGTGTTCGGCTGGACCCAGTCCCGGCAGATCGTGCCCGGCTGGTTCGGCGTGGGATCCGGCCTGAAGGCGCTGCGCGAGGCCGGCCTGGACACCGTGCTCGACGAGATGCACCAGGAGTGGCACTTCTTCCGCAACTTCATCTCCAACGTGGAGATGACGCTCGCCAAGACCGACCTGCGGATCGCCCGGCACTACGTCGACACCCTCGTCCCCGACGACCTCAAGCACATCTTCGAGACCATCCAGGCCGAGCACGAGCTCACCGTCCGCGAGGTCCTGCGCGTCACCGGGGAGAGCGAACTCCTCGACGCCCAGCCCGTGCTGAAGCAGACGTTCGCCATCCGCGACGCCTACCTGGACCCGATCTCCTACCTCCAGGTCGCCCTGCTCAAGCGGCAGCGGGACGCGGCGGCGGCCGGCGAGGAGCCCGACCCGCTGCTCGCCCGGGCCCTGCTGCTGACGGTCAACGGCGTGGCGGCAGGCCTGCGCAACACCGGCTGACACCGCGCACGAAGGGGGCGCCCCCGGACCCGCGCGGGTCCGGGGGCGCCCCCTTTTTCGTGCCCTCGACGGGTCAGCCGCGGCGCGTGCGGCGGGCCACCAGGTACCCGCCCGCAGCGACGAGGGCCGCCGCGGCACCCGCCAGCACACCGGCCGGGACGCTGCTGCCGGTCTCCGCCAGGCCGCCCGAACCGCCCTGGGACGAGGGCGAGGGGCCCCCGCCCGAGGTCGCCGGCGCGGTCGGGGACGCGCTCGGGGAGGCGCCGGACGAGTCGCCGGGCGAGGGCGAGGCGGAGGGCGAGTCACCGGGCGAGGGCGAGGCCGAGGGCGATCCGCCCGGCGAGGCGGAACCCGAGGGCGTGGAGCCGCCGCCCTGCTCGTCCTCGCAGTCCGTCCAGAACACCTTGTGCTTGGCGGCGCCCTTCTCGCCCGCGAAGTTCCAGAAGAGCTTGTAGTGCCCGTCCGGCAGCGACAGGTCCTCGGTACGGCCGTGGCCGGCGGCGTCCAGGGTGATGTCCCCCGACTTCACCGTCGTGCCCTTCGGCTGCCCGGTCGGCGCCCACGCCTCGATGTGCCAGCTGACCTGCTGCACCTCGTCGAAGCCGAAGGCGTCCAGGTAGAACGTGCACACATGCGGCTCGTTGCGGCGCGCTTCCTCGCCGGTGCGTGCGTCGTGGATCTTCACGGTGCCGTTGTCGCCGGGCGGCGTCGCGTGTGCGGCGGGGGCGGCGAGCAGCGCCGCCGAGACACCGGCGGTCAGCACGCCGGCGCGGATGAGGGTCGTACGCATGGGCGGTCCAGTCCATCTTCGAAGGGCGCGGAACGGGAAGACGTGGAGGGGGCGGCTCAGCATCCGGCGCGCCGGTGCGCCGGGTCAATCACGAGAACGGCACGAACGGACGGCGCACTGGCAACACCGGCCCCCGAGTGCCCCAGGACCGCCGAAAGCGGGAGAAGGCGGGTCGGAGCAGGGCAAGACGGGTCGGCGCAGGGCAAGGCGGCGGCAAGGAGCGGGCCGAGGCGGGGCGGGTCGGTGCAGGGCCGAGGCGGGGCGGGTCGGTGCAGGGCCGAGGCGGGGGCGGGTCAGAGCAGGGCGAAGGCGGCGGTCAGCAGGGCGGTGCCCGCGCCGGCCAGTACCCACGCGGCCCGGGTGCGCCGCAGGCCGCCCGCCACGACCACGGAGGCCAGCAACAGCGCCCCGCCGAGCGGCGCCCACGCGTACAGCACCCCGGCGGGACCCGAGCGGAGCACCTCGTTGGTGCCCGGCTTCACCACGACGGTGTACGTCTTCCCCTTGCGCACCGCCACCGTGTGGGTCACCTCCACCCGGTCCCTGGGCGCCGAGCCCGGGGTGAGCGGCGTGTACGGCCCGCTGCACGAGTCGTCGTCGCAGCGGGTCACCACGACCGTGCCGCGCTCGCGCCCCTTGGTCAGCATGACGTAGGGCGCGGTGTCCCAGGACGCCCACACCCCGGCGACCAGGATCAGCAGGGCGACCGTGCCCATCAGCGCGACCCGGCCGAACCGCAGCGGTACGTGCAAGGCGTGGCGGGGCACCTGACGGGAGCGGGAGGCGGAGGCGGCGGGCATGGCCGGGATCATTGGCCATGGACTCGCGCCCGGTCAACCCGAAGACCGGCCCAAGGCGGGACAAGTCAGGAGTTGTACGCGCTCTGCGCCCGCTCCAGGCCCTCCGCCAGCAGACACTCCACCGCGTCCGCGGCCCGGTCCACGAAGTAGTCCAGTTCCTTGCGCTCCGCCGCGGAGAAGTCCTTCAGCACGAAGTCCGCCACCGGCATACGGCCCGGCGGGCGCCCGATGCCGAACCGCACCCGGTGGTAGCCGGCGCCCATCGCCTTCGTCATCGACTTCAGGCCGTTGTGCCCGTTGTCCCCGCCGCCCAGCTTCAGCCGCAGCACGCCGTAGTCGATGTCCAGCTCGTCGTGGACGGCCACGACGTTCTCCAGCGGCACCTTGTGGAAGTCCCGCAGCGCGCTCACCGGCCCGCCCGACAGGTTCATGTACGACATCGGCTTGACCAGCACCACCCGGCGGCCGGCCGGACCCGGCGGGCCGATCCGCCCCTCCACCACCTGGGCCTGCGCCCTGCCCGCCCGCTTGAACCGGCCGCCCATCCGCTCGGCCAGCAGGTCCACCACCATGAACCCGACGTTGTGCCGGTTCATGGCGTACTCCGGTCCCGGGTTGCCGAGCCCTGCGATCAGCCAGGGCGCGTTCGCGGGGGTCGTCACGTCCATGTCTCCTCGATACGCGCCGGCCGCTGCCCCGCACGGGAGCAGCGGCCGGCGAAAACGACGGTGGTCGGGCGGCTCAGGCCTCCGCGACCTCTTCGCCCTCGCCCTCGCCCTCCGGGGCCTCCTCGGCCTGGGCGGCCAGGACCTGCAGCACCACGGCGTCCTCGTCCACGGCCAGCGACACACCGCTCGGCAGGGTGATGTCCTTGGCGTGCACGGAGGCGCCCGCCTCCAGGCCCTCCACCGACACGGTGACCTGCTCCGGGATGTGGGTGGCCTCGGCCTCGACCGGCAGCGCGGCCAGGACGTGCTCCAGCAGGTTGCCGCCCGGGGCCAGCTCGCCCTCGGCGTGGACCGGGATCTCGACGGTGACCTTCTCGCCGCGCTTGACCAGCAGCAGGTCGACGTGCTCCAGGAAGCCCTTCAGCGGGTCGCGCTGCACGGCCTTCGGGATCGCCAGCTCGTTGCTCTTGCCGTCGATGTCCAGCGAGATCAGGACGTTCGGCGTACGCAGCGCGAGCAGCAGCTCGTGGCCCGGCAGCGTCAGGTGCAGCGGGTCGGAACCGTGCCCGTACAGCACACCGGGAACCTTGTTGTCACGGCGGATGCGGCGGGCGGCGCCCTTGCCGAACTCGGTGCGGGTCGCGGCGGTGATCTTCACCTCGGACATGCTCTTTCACTCCTCGCAGTAGTAAGGGGACTGGTCACCCGGCCACACGAACGGCCTGCTACGAAGAGCGCGTCGATTACGGACCGCCGTATCCGCCCGAGAACGGTTACGGCCTCCCTCGCCGAGCAACTGGAGCAGTCTACTCGGCTGGGGAGGCCGAACCCAAAACGATCTCGATCGATCACCGACGGCGTCGGAGAATGATCGTTACTGCTCGTCGAACAGGCTGGTGACCGAACCGTCCTGGAACACCTCGCGCACCGCCGAGGCGATCGTCGGCGCGATCGACAGCACCGTGATCTTGTCCAGTTCCAGCTCGCCCGGCGTCGGCAGCGTGTTGGTGAACACGAACTCGCTCACCTTGGAGTTCTTCAGCCGGTCCGCGGCCGGACCGGACAGCACACCGTGCGTGGCCGTCACGATGACGTCCTCCGCGCCGTGCGCGAACAGCGCGTCCGCCGCCGCGCAGATCGTGCCACCGGTGTCGATCATGTCGTCCACCAGCACGCAGATGCGGCCCTTCACATCACCGACCACCTCGTGCACGGTGACCTGGTTCGCCACGTCCTTGTCGCGCCGCTTGTGCACGATGGCCAGCGGCGCGCCCAGCCGGTCGCACCAGCGGTCCGCCACCCGCACCCGGCCGGCGTCCGGGGAGACCACCGTCAGCTTCGAGGGGTCGACCTTGTGGCCCACGTAGTCCGCGAGCAGCGGCAGCGCGAACAGGTGGTCCACCGGCCCGTCGAAGAAGCCCTGGATCTGGTCCGTGTGCAGGTCCACCGCCAGGATCCGGTCCGCGCCCGCCGTCTTCATCAGATCGGCCACCAGGCGCGCCGAGATCGGTTCACGGCCCCGGTGCTTCTTGTCCTGCCGCGCGTAACCGTAGAACGGCACGATGACCGTGATGGAGCGGGCCGACGCGCGCTTGAGCGCGTCGATCATGATCAGCTGCTCCATGATCCACTTGTTGATCGGAGCGGTGTGGCTCTGGATCAGGAAGCAGTCCGCACCGCGGGCCGACTCCTGATAGCGCACGTAGATCTCACCGTTGGCGAAGTCGAAAGCCTTGGTCGGAACGACCCCGACACCCAGCTCGTGGGCGATTTCCTCGGCAAGCTCGGGGTGGGCGCGGCCGGAGAAGAACATCATCTTCTTCACGCCGGTCGTCTTGATCCCGGTCACAGCAGTGTCTCCTCAGAGGGGTGTTCGCAGCTGGATGTCGAGAAGCCCTCACCAACCGTGCCAAACCGTGCACGAGAGGCCCTCTCAGCTGATGGGGGTGCGGTGTGCACTTATCACGGTACGCCGTGTTTGACGCGCCCGTTTCCGGTCAGGCCTCCTCGCCCGGCTCCCGGGACGCCGCCTCGGCCGCCTTCGCCGCCGCGCTCCCCGGACGCTTGCGGGCCACCCAGCCCTCGATATTCCGCTGCTGGCCACGGGCCACGGCCAGCGAACCGGGCGGTACGTCCCGCGTGATCACGGACCCGGCGGCGGTGTAGGCGCCGTCCCCGATCGTGACAGGTGCCACAAACATGTTGTCCGAGCCGGTACGGCAGTGCGAGCCCACCGTGGTGTGGTGCTTGTCCTGCCCGTCGTAGTTCACGAACACGCTGGCCGCGCCGATGTTCGTGTGCTCTCCGATCGTCGCGTCGCCGACGTAGGACAGGTGGGGCACCTTCGTCCCCTCGCCGATCGCGGCGTTCTTCGTCTCCACGTACGTACCGACCTTGGACTTGCGGCCCAGCCGCGTCCCCGGCCGCAGGTACGCGTACGGCCCCACCGACGCCTCGGGGCCCACCACGGCCCCCTCCGACACCGTGTTGTCCACCCGCGCCCCGGCGCCCACCCGGGTGTTGGTCAGCCGGGTGTTCGGCCCGACCACACAGCCCTCGGCCAGATGCGTGCTCCCGTGCAGCTGCGTGCCCGGCAGGACCGTGACGTCCTGCTCGAAGGAGACCGTCACGTCGACCCACGTCGTCGCCGGGTCCACCACCGTCACGCCGGCCAGCATGGCCTGGGTCAGCAGCCGCTCGTTCAGGATCCGGCGCGCCTCGGCGAGCTGCACCCGGTTGTTGATCCCCGCGATCTCCCGGTGGTCGTCCGCCACGCAGGCGCCGACCCGGTGGCCGGCCTCGCGCAGGATCCCCAGCACGTCCGTGAGGTACTCCTCGCCCTGGCTGTTGTTGGTGCGCACCTTGCCCAGCGCGTCGGCCAGCAGCCGCCCGTCGAAGGCGAACACCCCCGAGTTGATCTCCCGGACCGCCCGCTGCTCCTCGCTCGCGTCCTTGTGCTCCACGATCGCCGTGACCGCGCCCGTGGCGGGGTCGCGCACGATGCGCCCGTAGCCGGTCGCGTCCGGCACCTCGGCCGTCAGCACGGTGACCGCGTTGCCGTCCTCCTGGTGCGTCCCGGCCAGCCGCGCCAGGGTCCGCCCGGTCAGCAGCGGGGTGTCCCCGCAGACGACGACCACGGTCCCGTCCACGGCGCCGCCGAGCTCCTCGAGCCCCCTGCGCACCGCGTGCCCGGTGCCCTTCTGCTTCTCCTGCACCGCGGTACGCGCCTGGGAGTCGACCTCGGCGAGGTGCGCGGTCACCTTCTCCCGTGCGTGCCCGACCACCACGACGAGGTTCTCGGGCTTCAACTCGCGGGCGGCGGCGAGCACATGGCCGACCAGGGAACGGCCGCAGATCTCGTGCAGGACCTTGGGTGTGGCCGACTTCATACGGGTGCCCTCACCCGCTGCGAGAACGACGACGGCGGCCGGGCGAATGGCGCTCACGGGATGCCCTTCGGCTTTTGGGTGGGGTGGACATCCGCAGGATACCGGGGCGGTTGGCGGGCGACATGAGTGTGGGTCCCGGCCGTGCGGCCGGGACCCGGACTGGGCGGATGCTCCCCTGCCAGGACTCGAACCTGGAACAAATCATCCAAAGTGACCCGTGTTGCCAATTACACCACAGGGGATGGTGAAGCCCTCCAAAGCGGACATTCGATCGGTCCGTTGAGGTCGCCGGACCTACTATGCCGCACCACCCCCCTTCGACGCGACGGCATGAGCGGGCGCCCGGGTGCGGCGACCCGGGGCGGCGGCCGGCCGTGGCGGCTCGGGGGCGGCCGTGGTGGCTCGAAGGCGGTCGCGGAGGCCCGGGGGCGGTCGCGGCGGCCCGCCGCGAGGGTGTCCCATGCGTACCGTCCGGGCGGTCTGCGGGGATCCGGGGGGCGGTGGGGGAGTGGATCAAGAGTGCGAGGGATATCGGCCGGTTTTGTTGTTATTCGATTACGGAGGGTGGTGTAGGGCGGTAGCGGAAACTCGCCGGAAAAGGCGGGGTCGCCGCCCGTAGGCTGGAGGGCATGACCAGGACGGGGGAAGACCACAGGGCGGCCGGGGACGGGCCGTGGTGGTGGGTGCGGTGGCGCAGTGCGGTACTCGACGGAGGTCTCGCGCTGGCGTCCGCGCTGGAGTGCGGGGCGGAGGGGGTGCCCTTCGCCCGGGACGCCGGGATACCGGTGGCCGTGGGCGTGGTGTTCGGGCTGCTCGCCGGGTCCGTGCTGCTGATCCGGCGGCGCTGGCCGATCGCCGTCGTGCTCGTCGCCATCGCGGTCACTCCGGCCCAGATGGGCTTTCTGATGGGGATCGTCGGGCTGTACACGCTGGCCGCGTGCGAGCTGCCCCGGCGGATCATCGTCGCACTGGCCGGTATGTCACTGGTCGGGACGATGATCGTGACGTTCGTCCGGGTGCGGCAGGACATGGCGCGCGGCGATCTGACGCTCGGGGACTGGTTCGTGCCCTTCGCGGCGGTCGCCACGTCGCTCGGCCTGACGGCCCCTCCGCTCCTGCTCGGCCTGTACGTGGGCGCGCGGCGGCGGCTGATGGAGTCGCTGCGCGAGCGGGCGGACAGCCTCGAGCGGGAGTTGCAGCTGCTGGCCGAGCGGGCCGAGGAGCGGGCCGAGTGGGCCCGCAGCGAGGAGCGCACCCGGATCGCCCGCGAGATGCACGACGTGGTGGCGCACCGGGTGAGTCTGATGGTGGTGCACGCGGCGGCGCTGCAGGCCGTGGCGCGCAAGGACCCGGAGAAGGCGGTGAAGAACGCCGCTCTGGTGGGCGACATGGGCCGGCAGGCGCTGACCGAGCTGCGGGAGATGCTCGGTGTGCTGCGCGCCGGCGACGGTCCGCCGCGGCAGCGGCAGCGGGAGCGGCAGCGGGAGCCGGAGGCGGCTCTCCCGCTGGCGGCGGTGGGCGCGGCGGCGGCCGTGGCGGCGTCCCGGGCGCCCGGGGACGAGGGGTCCGCCGCCCCGGTGGAGGGGCCGTACCTGTCGGAGCTGGAGGAGCTGGTCGGACAGTCGGCGGCGGCGGGGATGGTGGTGAGCCTGTCGGTCGAGGGCGAGGCCCGGCCGTACGCGGCGGAGGTGGAGCAGACCGCGTACCGGGTGGTGCAGGAGGCGCTGACGAACGTCCACAAGCACGCGGCCGGGGCGAAGACGCGGGTGCGGCTGGCGCACCGGGCCTCGGAGATCGCGATGCAGGTGGAGAACGAGCCCCCACCGGAGCCGGCGTCGGCCTCGGCGGGACTGCCTTCCGGGGGAAACGGTTTGCTGGGGATGAAGGAGCGGGTGGCCGCGCTGGGCGGGGTCTTCGTGTCGGGGCCGACGGACGCGGGGGGCTTCCGGGTGTCGGCGGTGATCCCGGCGTCGGCCGCGATGTCGTAGCGGCACGTCGCCTGCGGGTCCGGCGGCGGTGTCGTAGCGGCGCGTGGTCTGCGGGTCCGGCGGCGGTGTCGTAGCGGCGCGTGGCCCGGCGGTTCGCCCGCGCGGTGCGGCGCGGGAGGCTGCGGTGGGGCTCGGCCCGCGCGGTGCGGCGCGGGAGGCTGCGGTGGGGCTCGGCCCGCGCGGTGCGGCGCGGGAGGCGTGGTGGGGGTCAGCCCGCTGTGAGGCGGACCGGTGCTATGCCGGAGACGAGGGCGGACAGGGCCTGGTCGATACCGGGTCCGAGGTACCAGTCGCCGGTGTGGTCCAGGGCGTAGACCCGGCCCTCGGCGTCGATGGCGAGCAGGGCCTCGGTGCCGGTCTCCGCGCCGAGGGGGCTCACCTCGGTGCCGAGGGCGCGGCCGAGGTCGCCCAGGGTGCGGGCCATGTGCAGGCCGTGCAGCGGGTCGAGGTGGCAGGCGGCCGGGGCGACCTGCCGGCCGGGCCCGGTGGGCGTGATGCGCAGCCCGCCGAACTCGGCCCAGGCCTCGACGGCGGCCGGGAAGACGCTGTGCCGGTGGCCGGCCGGCGAGGTGTGCTCGCGCAGGGTGTCGGCCCAGACCTCGGCCTGCTTCATGTCCCAGCGCCCCGGCCGCCAGCCGGCGGCGCGCAGGGCCGCGTCGACGGGGACGGCGAAGCGGGGCGGCAACGCCCCCTGCTCCGGCGGAGCCGGGAGCCGGGGCGAGGTGGTGCGGTCGGTGTGCATCTGCCCTTCGATCGTCGAGGCGGCGGGGGTCGTGCCGGGCCGGCGGCGGCGCACGGCGGGGCGGGGCGGCCCGTGGTCAGTCGTCCTGGGCGGCCGGGTCGACGATGCGGACGCCGAAGTGGGCGCTGAGGGCGGTGCAGGCGCGGCAGGGCGCGGCGAACCCGCCGTGCAGCGGGTCGCCGTCCTCACGGATGTGCCGGGCGGTGAGTTTGGCGTGCTTGAGGGCCTTGCGGGCCTCGCCGTTGGTCATGGGCCTGCGCGCCGCGCGTTTGCTGCGGGCGGCGTCGGCGGCGGCGATGTGCCGGGAGATGAGGATGGTCTCGGCACAGCGTCCGGTGAAGCGGTCGCGCTGGGCGCTGGTGAGCGCGTCGAGGAAGTCCCGGACGAGCGGGTGCAGCGGCGGCGGTTCCTCGCCGCGGGCGGCGGTGCCGGTGAGGGTGGCGCCGCGGACGGACAGGGCGGCGGCGACGGTGGGCAGTATGCCGTCGCGGCGGTGGCGGAGGGCGGGCGCGTGCGGCGTCTCGGCGCCGCTCCAGCCGATGCGGGGGTCGCCGGAGGCGCCGGCGTGCGGTTCCGTCTGCGTCGCGTTCATGATCATCAATCCCTCCCGGGCATCCCCCCGAAGGACACAGAGTGCCAAATGCCGTGGCCGCTGCGGAAGCTGGGGCGGTGCGACACGCCCGTGGCGGGGCGGTGCGTCACGGCGGGGTGACGGCTGGTCACGGGCGCGGGCCGGCCGGGCGCGACCGCCCGGGGCCGGGGGACCCGAGGCCCGGTGACCGGTGTCGGCGTACCGCATAGGCTGTCGGGCAGGCCGCGCTGTGCGCGGTGGACGCGTTGGAGAGTAGTAGTCGATACGGACGCGGTGGGCCGGAGCGCTGAGCGGCCGTCCCGCCGCGGGCCGTACAGAGCGCCGCAGGGGGCAACCGCCATGACGACAGGTCGGCTCGGGCTGGGGGCACCACCCGGCCGCCAGGCTGGGGGACAGGCCGCGCCGCCGAACGCGGCCTACGCCGGGCAGGTCGTGCACTTCCCGGATCCGGTACGGGCCGCCCGTCACCCCAGAGGGGTACGGGTGGACGAGCGCGGTTACCCCGACTTCTCGCCGTACGCGCGGGCGGCGGCGGAGATCGCGGATCCGCCGGAGGGCTTCGGCGTCGACGAGTTGCGGCTGACCGACTACGTCTCGGCGAACGCGGCGCTGGCGGCGACGGGCCACGAGCTGTGGGACACGGTGCCCAACGTGGCGACGCCGCACGGCTGGACGTGGCACCACGTGGCCGGCGGCCGGCGGCTGGAGCTTGTCCCGGTGGAGGTGAAGGCGCTGCTGCGCCACCACGGCGGGATCGCCACCGCGCACGTCGAGCAGGGCAAGCGGGGCACCCGGCCGCTGCAGGAGACGCGGCCGGCGCACTTCGGGCTGCCCAAGTCGGGTGTGGCGGTGTCCGAGCAGCAGGTGCAGGGGGTCGAGGAGGACCTGGGGTACCGGCTGCCGGGCGCGTACCGGTCGTTCCTGAAGGCGGCGGGCGGGTGCGCGCCCGTGGGCACGGCGCTGGACGCGGAGTTGGGGCTGCTGATCGACCAGCCGTTCTTCACGGTGCGCGAGGAGGCGGCGGTCAACGACCTGGTGTACGTGAACAAGTGCCTGCGCGACCACCTGACCAAGGACTATCTGGGCGTCGGTTTCGTGCAGGGCGGGCTGCTCGCCGTGAAGGTCAAGGGCGACCGGCTCGGTTCGGTGTGGTTCTGCGCCTACGACGACGTGCGCGACGTGGATCCCTCGTGGACGCAGGCCGAGCGGGTGGAGCGGCTGCTGCTGCCGTGCGGTGAGGACTTCGACGTGTTCCTGTCCCGGCTGGCGGGTTCTCCGCCGGAGTTGGAGACGGTGGCCAACCTGATGGTGGACGGCGGCTTCGCGCGCGCCGTTCCGGTGTCCTCCGGCTCGCCGGTGGGGGAGTGAGGTCGAGCGATGGTGACGTTCGCGCAGGCGCAGGAGCGCGCCGAGGAGTGGATCAACGGCGACGTGCCGGCGTACCAGCACCGTGAGGTGCGGGTGCGGGAGTTCGGGCTCGGCTTCGTCGTGTGGGCGGAGGACCGCGAGGGCGGGCCGCGTTCGGGGGACGGCGCGCAGCGGCTGGTGATCGCCCGGGACAGCGGGGAGGCCACGCTGTGGCCGGCGCTGCCCGTGGGCGAGGTGATCCGCCGCTACGAGGAGGAGTACGGCAGGGCGGACGTCGTCGAGGACGCGGTGCCCGCGCCCCCGGCCCGGGTCGATCTGAACCAGACGTCGTTCCTGCTCAGTCCGCCGGAGTGGCTTCAGGAGGCGGCGGACAAGCTGGGCATCCCGGACCGGCGGTCGGGCGCGGGCGCGGGTCCCGCCTCCGGCGCGGCGGCTCAGGGGGCGTCCGGCCCGGGTACGGCCGCTCCGGGTGCGTCCGGCCCGGGCGGGTCCGGGGCCGGTGCGTCCGCCGCGGCGGGGAGTGCCTCGCTGCCCCGGACCGAGGCGGGAGTGCCGGCGGGCGCGCCGGCGTCCGCGCCCGCGTCCGCGGGCGCAGGAACCGCAGCGGGTACGGGTACGGGCGCCGCGGCCGGTGCGCCGGGTGCGCCCGCCGGGGCGACGCCCTGGGCGGGTACGGACACCAACGCCGAGGGCGGCGAGGACCGTTCGGTGCCCCTGCCCGCGACCGTGTTCGCACCGCAGCTCGGCGACAACGACGACGACACCCCCGCGCCCACCGCCGCCCCGCCGGACGCCAAGACGGCGCTGATGAGGGGCGGCAGCGCGCTGCCGCGCACCACGGTGGCGCCCGCGGTGGACGGCCCCGGCGGCCCCGGCGGCCCGGGAGGCCCGGCCGGCCCCGGTGCGCAGACCGCTCCGCCGGTCCCGGGCGTGCCGGGCGGGCCCGCCGCGGGACCGGGCACGCCCCCGCCTGCGCCTCCGGGCGGTGCGCCGTACGGCCCTCCGCAGGGTCCCGGCGCGCCCGGTGCGCCCGCCGGCCCGGCGGGGCCCGGCACCCCGCCCCCGCCGCCCGGTGCGCCGCAGCCTCCGGGGAGGCCGCCGGCGCCCGACGCCGGTGACATCGCCGACGCCGCGACGAGCAAGGCGGCGCCGCCGTCGCGCCGTGGGCGGGGCGGGTCCACCACGCCGCCGCCGCCGTCCGCCCCGGGTGTGCCCGGCGCACGGCCGGGCGGTGCTCCGGTGCCGCCCCCGCCCGGTGCGCCGGGTGCCGGGGGCGCGTACGTGCCGACCCAGCTGGTGTCGTCGCTCGGGCCGAACGGCCCCGAGGGCGCCGCCGGTTCCGGCGCTCCCGCCGCTCCGGGCGCGCCGCAGCCGCCCGGTGCGCCCGGTGCCCCCGGCGGACCGAACCCGCCGGGCGGTACGCCCCCGGGCGGGGTCCACCACGCGGCGACGATGCTCGCCGACCCGCACCAGCCGGGCGCCCCGCAGCCGCCCGGCGCCCCGGCCGCCCCGGGGGCTCCCGGGGCTCCCGCCGTTCCCGGCGCTCCCGCCGCGCCCGGGGCCGTGCACCACGCGGAGACCATGCTGGCCGCACCGCCCGCCGGCGGCCCGGGCGCGCCCGCCGCCCCCGGTACGCTCCCGCCGCCCCCGGCGCCGGGCGCCCCCGCCGGTCCCCCGCAGCCGATGCCGCCGGGCGCGATGCCTCCGCCTGGCGCGATGCCTCCGCCTGGCGCGGTGCCTCCGCCTGGCGCGGTGCCTCCGCCTGGCGCGGTGCCTCCGCCTGGCGCGGTGCCTCCGCCTGGCGCGGTGCCTCCGCCTGGCGCGATGCCTCCGCCCGGCGCGATGCCTCCCCCCGGTGCGGTGCCTCCGCCCGGTGCCATGCCCCCGCCCGGGCAGCCGTCGGCGCCGGGGCAGCCGCTGCCCGGTCAGGCGGCCCCCGGGCTTCAGCCGCCGGCCGGTTACGGCTATCCGCAGCCCGGTCAGCCCGTCGTCGGGCCCGGTTACCAGGCCGTGCTGCGCTACCGCGCGCAGGACGGCTCCGAGCAGCAGCTCATCCGGCGTTCGGCGCCGGGCACGCCGCACCCGGAGTGGCAGATCTTCCACGAGCTGCGGGCGATGAACGTGCCCCCGGACCAGGTGCTGGAGCTGCACACGGAACTGGAGTCGTGCCAGCTGCCCGGTGCGTACTGCGCGCGGATGATCCGTGAGCAGTGGCCGCAGGCGCGGATCACGTCCATCGCGCCGTACGGCACCGACCACGCCAGCCGGCAGCAGGGCATGCAGCAACTGCTCGCCCACCAGGGCGAGTTGCACCAGGTGGCCGACGGGCCGGCGCGGCCGGGGCCGGTGCGTGCGCCGCTGCCGCCGGTGCAGCCCGCGCCGCCGGTGCCCCCGGAGGCGATCGCGCAGGAGCTGGCGGCCTCCTTCGGGCCGGGGGTGTTCCGGTTCGAGCAGGCGGCGGTCTCCCGTGAGGGCGTGCCGCCGATCGTGGCGCACACGCTGGTGGTGGCCGGGCTGCCGGTGGACATGGGGCCGTTCTTCTGGGCGCAGGCCCAGCCGGGACGGCCGGTGCCGACCCTGGCGGAGCTGGCGGCCGAGCGCGGGGTGCAGCCGGCGCCGGACGCGGGGTCGTACCTGGTGATGGGCAGCGACTTCGGCAAGGCGATCTGCGTGCAGTACGGCACGGCGAACATCGTGGCGGTGCCCGTGGAGGCGGGGCCGGGCGGTACGTCCGTACCGCCGCAGTTCGTGAACACCGGGCTGCCGGAGTTCGCGCGCTGCCTGGCGCTGCTCGGACGGATGTGGCGGCTGCGGTACGGGCTGAACCAGGAGCAGGCGGGCCGCTGGACCGTCGACTTCCAGGCCCAGCTCGCCGCGCTCGACCCGGCGGCGCTCGGTTCGCCCGAGAGCTGGTGGTCGGTGCTGCTGGAGCAGATGTGGGACGGGCTGCTGTGAGCGCCTGAGCGCCTGAGCGCCTGAGTGTCTGGGCGCGTGAGCGCCCGGTTTCCTGAGCGCCCGAGGGTGTGGGGCGTGTGGGGGCCGGACCCGGTCGTGTGACCGGGTCCGGCCCCTTTTTACCGCTCCTTGTGCGGGAAGTGGCCGAGTTCGCCGGTGTGCGGGCCGGGAGCGCCCGAATGGGTGCCCGGAGTGTCGCGTTATGAACATTTACGCCCAATACACCAAGATGTCCGCGACATCATCAGGTCGCGTCCGTTCGGCTGGTCCGGCGGAGAGGGGTTGCTCGATGAGAAGCGCACCGCGGTCGCCTCACGGCCCCACGGTCCAGCGGGGGCGCGGCTACCGGCCCGCCCAGGTGGACGCGTTCGTGCAGGCGCTCTCCGACGACCGGGACGCGGCCTGGGAGCGCGCCGCGCGGCTGACCGTGCTGGCCAAGCACATGGAGGCGGACCTGGCACGGCTGCGGGAGACCGCGGCCAGGCTCGGCCCGCAGACCTACGAGTCGCTGGGCGACGGCGCCCGGCGGCTGTACCGGCTGGGGCAGCAGGAGGCGCAGGCGCTGCGGGACAACGCGCGGCACGAGGCGCAGCGGCTGGTGGAGGACGCGCGGGCGTACGCGGACCGGGTGCTGCGGACCGCGCGGGTGCACGCGGAAGGAATGCGCGCCGAGGCGGAGGAGCGGGCCCGGCAGCGGCTGCTGGCCGCGCAGGCGGAGGCCGACACGCTGCGGATCGCGGTCCGGCGCGAGGTGAAGGAGTGCCGCGGCGAGGCGATGGCCGCGCTGCGCGAGATGCGGCAGCGGACCACCGGGATGCTCGCCGAGCAGGCCCGTGAGCACGCCGCCCGGCTGGCCGAGCTCGAACGGGA
Source organism: Streptomyces sp. NPDC004065 (assembly GCF_044903565.1). Classification (NCBI taxonomy): domain Bacteria; kingdom Bacillati; phylum Actinomycetota; class Actinomycetes; order Kitasatosporales; family Streptomycetaceae; genus Streptomyces; species Streptomyces sp. NPDC004065. Next base: position 77,757 of record NZ_JBJDQT010000020.1, read on the forward strand.
GTACGCCGGGCGGGAGGCCGCGCTGGAGGCGGAGCACGCCGAGCGCGTCGCCGCCGCCGAGGAGGCGCTGCGCTCGGCGACACAGGCGCTCGCCGACGCCGAGGCGTGGGCGCGGCGCGGACCGGAGCAGGCGCGGGCGCGTTCGGCGGAGGTGCTGGCCGGGGCGCGGCTGCGCGCGGAGACCATCGCCCGCGAGAACGAGCGGGTGCTGCGCGAGCACGGCCGGGTGTGGGAGGAGATGCAGGCGCAGCTGGACACGGTGCAGAGCGACATCGCGGCGCTGACCGGGCGCCGCTCGGGGCGGTAGCCCCGGGGCGCCACCGGGCGGCGGCCCGCGCGGGGACGCGGGGCGCCGCCCGGTCGTGCCGGCCGGGCCGGGGAGCACGGGGCTCCGCCGAGCCGGGCCGGCCGGGTGATCGGGGCACGGGGCACCGCCCCGGCCGGGCCGACCGGGCGGCACGGTGGGCCGGCCCGGCGCGGCCAGTCGCGGCCCGTCGCGGCCCGGGCGGGTCCGCCGCAGCTTCCGGTCAGCGGGTCAGCGGGTCAGCGGGTCAGCCGGTCAGCGGGTCAGCGGGTCAGCGGGTCAGCCGGTCAGTGGAACAGCCGGTCAGCCGGTCACTGGAACAGCCGGTCAGCCGGTCCTCCGCGCCGCGCCCGCGAGGATCCAGCTCTCGACCGCCTCGTACTGGTGGCGCTGTTCCTGGGCCTTGCCCCGGCCGGAGACCACCGTGCCCAGCCAGCCGAACAGGAAGCCGAGCGGGATGGTGACCAGGCCGGTGGTGGTGAACGGGAAGAAGTTGAAGTCCGCCTCGGGGAAGGCGGCGGCGGGGGAGCCGGAGACCAGGTTGGTGCCCGGCATCAGCAGCAGCACGGACAGTGAGCCGCCGATCAGGGTGCTCAGCAGGCCGGTGCGGGTGTAACGGCGCCAGAACAGGCCGTAGACCAGGGCGGGCGCGATGGCGGAGGCACCGAGGCAGAAGCTCAGGGTCACCAGCGGCTGGAGGCTGCGGTGCTGGACGAGCGTGGCCAGCAGGATCGTCGGCACGCCCACTGCCAGCGCCGACAGCCGGGCCAGCGTCATCTCCCGGCGGGCCGGCATCTCCCGGACCCGCGCCGCGAAGACGTCGTGGGCCAGGGAGTTGGCGCAGGCGAGGATCATCCCGGCCACCGAGGCGAGCAGCGTGAGGAAGAGCGCCGTGGTGACGGTGGTGAACAGAAAGGTTTCGCCGGACGAGATGTCCGCCCCGAACGCCGCCCGGGAACCCAGCAGATAGGCCGTGTTGCCCTGCGGGTCGGCGCCCGCGATGACGGCCCGCCCGATCAGCGCGGTGGCGCCGAAACCGACCACGGTGACGACCAGCACGAACAGGGCCACGCTGGAGACCGCCCAGGACATCGACCGCCGTACCTGGCGGGCGCTGGAGGCGGTGTACATGCGCATGGTGACGTGCGGCAGACAGGCGCCGCCCAGCACCACGGTCAGCTCCGAGGTGATCATGTCCAGGCGGGGACTGGCGCCGCCGGTGAACTCCAGCCCGGAGCGCAGGAACGCCGGCCCGACCCCGCTCTGGGCCGCCGCCGCGTCGAACAGGGCCCCCGGGTCCCAGTCGAACCGGTGCAGGATGAGCAGGGCGACCACCGCGCCGGACCCGAGCAGCATCACGATCTTCACGATCTGGATGAGGGCCGTGCCCTTCATCCCGCCGATCGCCGCGTAGCTGATCATCAGGGCGCCCAGGCCGATCACGCAGCCGGTCTTCAGGGAGTCGTTGGAGAAGCCGAGGATGAACGCCAGCAGCTGCCCCGTGCCCGCCAGTTGGACCAGCATCAGTGGCACCAGCGCGGCGATGGTGACCGCGCACGCGGCGATGCGCACCGCCCGTCCCGGCATCCGCCGGGCCAGCGCGTCGCCCATGGTGAACCGGCCCGCGTTGCGCAGCGGTTCGGCCAGCAGGAACATCATCAGCATCAGCGACAGCGTGGTGCTGAGCGCCAGTACGATCCCGTCGTAGCCGCACAGGGCGATCACCCCGCCGGTGCCGAGCACGCTCGCCGCGGAGATGTAGTCCCCCGCGATGGCCAGGCCGTTGCGCATGGGGGACAGCGAGCCGTAGCCGGTGTAGAACTCGTCGAGGTCGTCGCGGTCGGGCCCGGTCATCACGCACAGCAGCAGGGTGATCGTGGCGACGGAGGTGAACGCGACCAGGGACATCGTCTGCGCGGAACCGCTGAACTGGGTCGTCATCGTGCGGCCTCCCGCTGGGCGTCCAGCTCGGCCCGCTTGCGGATGCGGTCCGCGAGGGGGTCGACGTAGCGGCGGGCGGTGTGCTCGTAGAGGGCTATCGCCAGCCAGGTGACGGGCAGCTGGACCAGGGCGAGCACCAGGCCGGTGGGCAGCCCGCCGACGAGTTCGCCGGTCATGAAGGACGGCGCGTAGGCGGACAGCACCAGGAACAGCGTGAAGTACCCGAGCGCGGTCAGCGCGGCGGTGCGCCGCTGCCAGCGGTAGGCGCCGCGCAGCAGACGCAGGTCGCCGTGGTGGCCCTGCGCGTCCCGCCGGTGCGGCGGTACCGGCAGCGGGTCCGGCTCCGGCGCCGCCGGCTGCGGCTGCCAGGGGTAGGTCGGGTACGACGGCGACGAACCGTACGACGGCGGCGAACCGTACGACGGCGGCGAACCGTACGACGGCGACGAACCGTACGACGGTGGACCGTACGGCGGGAAGGGGTGGGGCGGGTGTGACGGGAGCGGCTCTTGCGACATCCCAGGCTCCTCCGGTGGCGGCTCTGGCAGGGGAGTGGGGGGTGGGACGGTGTGGTCCACGCACGCTACTCGGGGGCCCGGCGCCGCGTGGCGTTTTCGTCAAACTGAGTGGTCGGTATGCGCGTGCCGCGCGGCCTCGGGCCCCCTCCGCCGCCACCCGCGCGGGGCCCCGCTGTTCGGCCCGGAGGTGGAGCCGACCCTGAGACGGTCTCCACCTGTCGGTGGACAGCCCCTAGGGGTAGCTCCGTACCAGGGTCGGGGACGGTTCGTACCGACGGAGGACGAGAAAGCGCGGGGGCGTCCTTAACCTGGCTTTACGCCGCCGGGGGCTGGGGGAGCCGACGGGGTGGGGTTTTCCCCAGCAGAAGACTGCGCCGGGCACCAGCGCGCCGCAGGGGCCTCACCGGCCAGACTCGGGCAGCGGGCGAGAGCCGCCGGCCCGGCGGCCGGCGCCGGCTGCACACGCACCCGAACGAACGACCCAACTGTTCACCGACATAGGAGACATACCGTGACATCGGCTGTGACCATTCCCAGGCACGGGGGTACTGGAGGGCCTACGGCCGCTGCCGCGCGGGCCCGGCAGGTCGTCAAGGCGTACGGGGCGGGGGAGACCCGTGTCGTCGCCCTGGACCACGTCGACGTGGACATCGCCCGCGGCCAGTTCACCGCGATCATGGGCCCCTCGGGGTCCGGCAAGTCCACCCTGATGCACTGCCTCGCCGGTCTCGACACCGTGACGAGCGGTCAGATCCACCTGGCCGACACGGAGATCACGGGGCTGAAGGACAAGAAGCTCACCCGGCTGCGCCGGGACCGGATCGGCTTCATCTTCCAGGCCTTCAACCTGCTGCCGACGCTCAACGCGATCGAGAACATCACCCTGCCCATGGACATCGCCGGCCGGAAGCCGGACCAGGAGTGGCTGGACCAGGTGGTGGAGACCGTCGGGCTGGCCGGGCGGCTCAAGCACCGGCCGAGCCAGCTCTCCGGCGGCCAGCAGCAGCGCGTCGCCGTGGCCCGGGCGCTGGCCTCCCGCCCCGAGATCATCTTCGGTGACGAGCCCACCGGAAACCTCGACTCGCGGGCCGGCGCCGAGGTGCTGGGCTTCCTGCGCCGCTCGGTCGACGACCTCGGCCAGACCATCGTGATGGTGACGCACGACCCGGTGGCCGCCGCCTACGCGGACCGGGTGCTGTACCTCGCCGACGGCCGGATCGTCGACGAGATGCACAACCCGACGGCCGACCAGGTCCTGGACCGGATGAAGGACTTCGACGCCCGGGGGCGCACGTCATGACCGTCCTGAGGACCTCCCTGCGCAACTTCTTCGCGCACAAGGGCCGCATGGCGCTGTCCGCGATCGCCGTGCTGCTGTCGGTGGCGTTCGTGTGCGGCACGCTCGTGTTCACCGACACCATGAACACCACCTTCGACAAGCTGTTCGCGGCGACGTCCTCCGATGTGACGGTGAGCGCCAAGGGCGCCTCCGACAGCGGCGAGACCACCTCCCGCAACGGCAGGCCGCCGGTCATGCCGGCCTCCGTGCTCGGCCGGGTCCGCGCGGTCCAGGGCGTGCGGTCGGCCGAGGGGACGGTGTTCTCCACCTCCGTGACCGTGGTGGACGCGGACAAGAACAACCTCTCGCCCTCCAGTGGCGCGCCGACCATCGTCGGCAGCTGGAACGGCAACGACGCCCGCACCATGGAGGTCTCCTCGGGCACGGCGCCCAGGAACTCCGGGCAGGTGATGGTCGACGCCGACACCGCCGACAAGCACCACTTGAAGCTCGGCGACGAGATCGGCGTGATCAGCGCGATCGGCACCCACCGGGCGCGGATCTCCGGCATCGCCGAGTTCACCGTCACCAACCCGGGCGCGGCGATCTTCTACCTCGACACGCGGACCGCGCAGCGCACGCTCGTCGGCCGGACCGGGGTCTACACCAACGTCAACGTCACCGCGGCGCCCGGCGTCAGCGACGCCCAGTTGAAGCGGAACGTGGTCGCCGGCATCGGCTCCGGCTACAAGGTGCAGACGGCCAAGGAGACCGCCGACGCCAACCAGAAGGACGTCCAGAGCTTCATGAACGTCATGAGGTACGCGATGCTCGGCTTCGCCGGGATCGCCTTCCTCGTCGGCATCTTCCTGATCATCAACACCTTCTCCATGCTGGTCGCCCAGCGCACCCGGGAGATCGGCCTGATGCGGGCCATCGGCTCCTCCCGCCGGCAGGTCAACCGCTCGGTGCTCGCCGAGGCGCTGCTGCTCGGCGTGTTCGGCTCGGTGCTCGGCGTCGGGGCGGGCGTGGGCATCGCGGTCGGCCTGATGAAGCTCATGGGCAAGATCGGTATGCATCTGTCCACCGACGACCTGACCGTCGCCTGGACCACCCCGGTCGCGGGCGTGCTGCTCGGCGTCGTCGTCACCGTGCTGGCCGCCTATCTGCCGGCCCGCCGGGCCGGCAAGGTCTCCCCGATGGCCGCGCTGCGCGACGCGCACGCCCCGGCCGACGCGCGGGCCGGCCGGGTGCGCGGACTGATCGGCACGGTGCTGACCCTGGCCGGCGGCGGCTGCCTGTACGCCGCGGCGAGCGCGGACAAGGCCACGCAGGGCTCGCTGTGGCTGGGCCTGGGCATCGTGCTGACGCTGATCGGGTTCGTGGTCGTCGGCCCGCTGCTGGCCGGCGGTGTGGTGCGCGTCCTCGGCGCGGTGCTGCTGCGGGTCTTCGGGCCGGTCGGCCGGATGGCCGAGCGCAACGCGCTGCGCAACCCGCGCCGCACCGGCGCCACCGGCGCCGCGCTGATGATCGGACTGGCGCTGGTCGCCTGTCTGTCGGTGGTCGGCTCCTCCATGGTCGCCTCCGCCACCGACCAGCTCGACAAGACCGTCGGCACCGACTTCATCGTGCGGAACGACCGGGGCCAGCCGATCATCCCGCAGGCGGTGCGCGCGGTGAAGGCGACGCCGGGCCTGGAGCGGGTCACCGAGTACAAGACGCTCGACGCGACCCTGACCACGCCCGACGGCGCCGTCGTCAGGAAGGAGACCATCAACGCCGCCGACCCGACCTACGCGCAGGACCTGCGCACCAAGACGGTCGCGGGCACGCTCGCCGACGCCTACCGGCCCGGCTCCATGTCGGTCCCCGAGGGCTTCGCCGCCAAGCACGGCGTCAAGGTGGGCTCGACGGTCGCCGTCGACTTCGAGGACGGCTCCACCGCGAAGCTCACCGTCCGCGCCATCACCAGTGACGAGGCGGTCATCGACAAGGGCGCCATGTACGCGTCCATCGCGACGGTGGCCAGGTACGTGCCGGCCGACCGGATGCCGCTGGACCTGCTGGTCTTCGCCACGGCCAAGGACGGGCAGCAGGACAGCGCCTACCGGGCCCTGAAGTCGGCGATGCACGACTACCCGCAGTACAAGGTGCGCGACCAGACCGACTACAAGCAGGCCCTGAAGGACCAGATCGGCCAGCTGCTGAACATGATCTACGGCCTGCTGGCGCTGGCGATCGTCGTCGCGATCCTGGGCGTGGTGAACACCCTGGCCCTGTCGGTGGTGGAGCGGACCCGGGAGATCGGCCTGATGCGGGCGATCGGACTGTCCCGGCGGCAGCTGCGCCGCATGATCCGCATGGAGTCGGTCGTCATCGCCCTCTTCGGCGCGCTGCTCGGCCTGGGCCTGGGCATGGGCTGGGGCGCGACCGCCCAGAAGCTGCTCGCCCTGGAGGGCCTGAAGGTCCTGGACATCCCCTGGCCGACCATCGTCGCGGTCTTCGTCGGCTCCGCCTTCGTGGGCCTGTTCGCCGCCCTGGTGCCGGCGTTCCGCGCGGGCCGGATGAACGTGCTCAACGCCATCGCGACCGAGTAGCGGCGGCCACCGGAACCTCCGTGGACGGGGGTCACGGAGGAGCCCGGGGCCGGGAAGTGTCGCCACTTCCCGGCCCCGGGCTCGTACGCGTGGCGCGCGCCGCCCGCGGGGGCAGCCGCCCCGCGCCGGGCCGGCCGTCCGCGGTCGCTCCGTGTCGGCGGGGGCCGGTCGCCGGGCAGTCGCCCCGGTGGGGGCCGGTTGTTCGCAGCCGTCGCGCGCCGGTTGCCGGCAGCGGTGCCGCATCGGGGGCGGGCCGGCCGTTCGCGGTCGCTCCGCCCCGCGCCGGGCCGGCCGTCCGTGGCCGCTCCGTGTCGGCGGGGGCCGGTTGCCGGGCAGTCGCCCCGGCGGGGGCCGGTTGTTCGCAGCCGTCGCGCGCCGGTTGTCGGCAGCGGTGCCGCATCGGGGGCGGGCCGGCCGTTCGCGGTCGCTCCGCGCCGGCGTGCGCTGGTCGTCCATAGCCGCTCCGCGCCGGCGTGCGCTGGTCGTCCATAGCCGCTCCGCGCCGGCCGGGGCCGGTCGTTCGCAGCCGCCCCGCCCCGCCCCGCGCCGGGCCGGGCCGGGCCGGCCGTCCGCGGTCGCTCCGCGGACGGCCCGGCCGGTTGTCCACAGCCCCCGACGGTCTTCTGCCCGCCGTCGTACGCTGGGAGGGACCCCCGGCCCGCAGCGCGAGTCGGGCCCTTCGTGTTGCCCACCCCTGCCCACCTCCGGACGGAAAACCCCCTCCATGAGCCTGCACGGTCTGCTCGACGCCGTCGTCAAGGACCCCGCCCTCGCCGAAGCGGTCGCCGCGGCCGCGGACGGCAACCGCACGCACGTCGACCTGGTCGGCCCCCCGGCGGCCCGCCCCTTCGCGATCGCCGCCCTGGCCCGCGAGGCCGCCCGCCCGGTGCTGGCGGTGACGGCGACCGGACGCGAGGCCGAGGACCTGGCGACGGCCCTGCGCTCGCTGCTGCCGCCCGAGGGCGTCGTGGAGTACCCCTCCTGGGAGACGCTGCCGCACGAGCGGCTCAGCCCCCGCAGCGACACCGTGGGCCGCCGCCTGGCCGTACTGCGCCGCCTCGCCCACCCGAGCGCCGACGACCCGGAGACCGGCCCGGTCTCCGTCGTCGTGGCACCCGTGCGCTCCGTACTCCAGCCGCAGGTCAAGGGCCTGGGCGACCTGGAGCCGGTGTCGCTGCGGACCGGGCAGAGCGCCGACCTCGGCGAGGTCGTGAACGCCCTGGCCGCCGCCGCGTACTCCCGCGTGGAGCTGGTGGAGAAGCGCGGCGAGTTCGCCGTGCGCGGCGGCATCCTCGACGTCTTCCCGCCCACCGAGGAACACCCGGTGCGCGTGGAGTTCTGGGGCGACGACGTGGAGGAGATCCGCTACTTCAAGGTCGCCGACCAGCGCTCCCTGGAGATCGCCGAGCACGGCCTGTGGGCCCCGCCCTGCCGCGAGCTGCTGCTCACCGAGGACGTCCGCGCCCGGGCGCGCGCCCTGGCCGAGCGCCACCCCGAGCTGGGCGAACTCCTCGGGAAGATCGCCGAGGGCATCGCGGTCGAGGGCATGGAGTCCCTCGCCCCCGTCCTGGTCGACGACATGGAGCTGCTGCTCGACGTGCTGCCCAAGGGCGCCATGGCCGTGGTCTGCGACCCGGAGCGGGTGCGCACCCGGGCGGCCGACCTGGTGGCCACCTCCCAGGAGTTCCTCCAGGCGTCCTGGGCGGCCACCGCGGGCGGCGGCGAGGCCCCGATCGATGTGGGCGCCGCCTCCCTGTGGTCGATCGCCGACGTCCGGGAGCGGGCGCGCGAGCTGGACATGATGTGGTGGTCCGTCTCCCCGTTCGCCGCCGACGACACGGCGTACGACGGCGACGACGGCGACGTGCTGAAGCTGGGGATGCACGCCCCCGAGGCCTACCGCGGCGACACCGCCCGGGCGCTGGCCGACACCAAGGGCTGGCTCGCCGACGGCTGGCGCACGGTGTTCGTCACCGAGGGCCACGGCCCGGCCGCCCGTACGGTCGAGGTGCTCGGCAGCGAGGGCATCGCCGCCCGCCTCGACGCCGACCTCGGCGTGCTGTCCCCGTCGGTGGTGCACGTGGCGTGCGGCTGCATCGACCACGGCTTCGTCGACCAGAACCTGAAGCTGGCGGTGCTCACCGAGACCGACCTGACCGGGCAGCGGGCCGCCGGCCGGGACGGCGCCCGGATGCCGGCCCGCCGCCGCAAGACCATCGACCCGCTGACGCTGGAGGCGGGCGACTACGTCGTCCACGAGCAGCACGGCGTGGGCCGCTACATCGAGATGGTGCAGCGCACCGTCCAGGGCGCCACCCGCGAGTACCTGGTGGTGGAGTACGCCCCGGCCAAGCGCGGCCAGCCCGGCGACCGCCTGTACATCCCCACCGACCAGCTGGAGCAGATCACCAAGTACGTCGGCGGCGAGGCGCCCACCCTGCACCGGCTGGGCGGCGCGGACTGGACGAAGACCAAGGCGCGCGCGAAGAAGGCGGTCAAGGAGATCGCCGCCGACCTGATCCGGCTGTACTCGGCCCGTATGGCGGCGCCCGGCCACGCCTTCGGCGCCGACACCCCCTGGCAGCGCGAGCTGGAGGACGCCTTCCCCTACGCGGAGACGCCCGACCAGCTCACCACCATCGCCGAGGTCAAGGAGGACATGGAGAAGTCGGTCCCGATGGACCGGCTGATCTGCGGCGACGTCGGCTACGGCAAGACGGAGATCGCGGTCCGCGCCGCCTTCAAGGCCGTCCAGGACGGCAAGCAGGTCGCGGTCCTGGTGCCCACCACCCTGCTGGTGCAGCAGCACTTCGGGACGTTCTCCGAGCGCTACGCGCAGTTCCCGGTCACCGTGCGGGCCCTGTCCCGCTTCCAGACCGACGCCGAGGCGAAGGCCGTCCTGGACGGCCTGAGGGACGGCACCGTCGACGTGGTCATCGGCACCCACCGCCTGTTCTCCTCGGAGACCAAGTTCAAGGACCTGGGCCTGGTCATCGTCGACGAGGAGCAGCGCTTCGGCGTCGAGCACAAGGAGCAGCTGAAGAAGCTGCGCGCCAACGTCGACGTCCTCACGATGTCCGCGACCCCCATCCCCAGGACCCTGGAGATGGCGGTGACCGGCATCCGGGAGATGTCCACCATCACCACGCCCCCCGAGGAGCGCCACCCGGTCCTCACCTTCGTCGGGCCGTACGAGGAGAAGCAGATCGGTGCGGCCATCCGCCGCGAACTGCTGCGCGAGGGCCAGGTCTTCTACATCCACAACCGGGTGGAGTCGATCGACCGCGCGGCGGCCCGGCTGCGCGAGATCGTCCCGGAGGCCCGGATCGCCACGGCGCACGGGCAGATGTCGGAAGCGGCCCTGGAGCAGGTGGTGGTCGACTTCTGGGAGAAGAAGTTCGACGTCCTGGTCTCCACGACGATCGTCGAGTCCGGCATCGACATCTCCAACGCCAACACGCTGATCGTCGAGCGCGGCGACAACTTCGGCCTCTCCCAGCTGCACCAGCTGCGCGGCCGTGTCGGCCGCGGCCGCGAGCGGGGCTACGCCTACTTCCTGTACCCGCCGGAGAAGCCGCTGACGGAGACCGCCCACGAGCGCCTCGCCACCATCGCCCAGCACACCGAGATGGGCGCGGGCATGTACGTGGCGATGAAGGACCTGGAGATCCGCGGCGCCGGCAACCTGCTGGGCGGCGAGCAGTCCGGCCACATCGCCGGCGTCGGCTTCGACCTGTACGTCCGGATGGTGGGCGAGGCGGTCGCGGACTACCGCAGGCAGCTGGAGACGGGGGAGATCGAGGAGGAGGCGCCGCTCGAGGTCAAGGTCGAGCTGCCCGTCGACGCGCACGTCCCGCACGACTACGCGCCCGGGGAGCGGCTGCGGCTGCAGGCCTACCGGTCCATCGCCGCCGCCAACTCCGAGGACGACATCAAGGCCGTCCGCGAGGAACTCACCGACCGCTACGGCAAGCTGCCCGAGCCGGTGGAGAACCTGCTGCTGGTGGCCGGCCTGCGCATGCTGGCCCGCGCCTGCTCGGTGGGCGAGATCGTCCTGCAGGGCAACAACATCCGCTTCGCCCCGGTGGAGCTGCGCGAGTCCCAGGAGCTGCGCCTCAAGCGCCTGTACCCGGGCACGGTCGTCAAGCCGGCCGCCCACCAGGTGCTCGTCCCCCGGCCCAAGACCGCGAAGATCGGCGGCAAGCCGCTGGTCGGTCGTGAACTGCTGGGCTGGGTCGGCGAGTTCCTGACGTCCGTCCTCGGGTCGTAGCATCCGGCCGCCCCCGGCGGCGCGTTCGCGGGCCACCGGCCGCACTCGTGCGCCGGTGGCCCGCCTCTGTGTGCCGCACATGTTCCCCGCTACCTTGGGCACCGGAACCGGAAAGCGCCCGCGGCGGGCGCGGGGGTGACGCGAGGGGAGGGGCGCACATGAGGCGTCCGAGGGGTGGGGCCGTCGCGGCTGTCGCGGCGATCGGGCTGCTGCTGACCGGCTGCGAGGGCACGGGACTTCCCGCCGACGACGCCCCCTCCGCCGGCTCGGACGGTGCGACGGCGCAGGAGGGCCGCGCGGTGAGCCCGCTGGACAACCCCGACGGCACCCGGCCGGGCCTGGCGGCGATCACCTCGGCCGCGGACCGGGCCAGGGCCCGCGCCCTCATCGGAAAGGTCGCCACCAAGGGCCGCGGCCCCAAGACTGGTTACGACCGGGACGAGTTCGGCTACGCCTGGATGGACAACGCCCCCGGCGGCATCCCCTTCTCGCACAACGGCTGCGACTCGCGCATTATCTCTATGCTTCGCCGGGTGACTGATGCGTGTGCGCAGGTCATGCAGGGAGTGGTGAACTGTGCTTACTGAGAGGCACGTGAGTCACAAGGGAGCGGGGAGCGCCCGCTTCTTCCGCGCGGTGGCGGTGGCGGCGGCTGCCGTGTTCCTCGTTTCGGGGTGCGAGGGCCTCGGTGAAGAAGAATCTTCCACGGGGTCCGGAGCGGCTGCAGCGGACGGACGGGCAGTCAGCCCGCTCAAGAACGCGGACGGTACGAAGCCCGGGCTGGCGCCCGTGACAACCGACGCGGACAAGGCTGCGGCCCGCCGACTCATCGAGGAGCTGTCCACGAAGGGGCGGGGACCGAAGACGGGCTACGGCCGTGACAAGTTCGGCTACGCGTGGATGGATACAGCGGATGGTGTGCCGCTCGCGAGGAATGGTTGTGACACGCGGAACGACTTGCTGAAACTCCATGGACGGAACGTTCGGTTCCGTGCCGGTTCCGGCTGTGTGGTCGTTTCGATGGACCTGTACGACCCTTACACCGGCAAGGACATCGCCTGGAAGAAGGCGAAGGCCACCGAGGTGCAGATAGACCATGTGGTGCCGTTGTCGTACGCCTGGCAGATGGGCGCCGCCCGCTGGGGCAAGGACAAGCGGCAGCGGTTGGCCAACGACGTGCTGAACCTTCTGCCGGTTTCGGGCTCCGCGAACTCCGCCAAGCGTGACGCGGGTCCGGCGTCCTGGCTGCCGCCGAACAAGACGATCCGCTGCTCGTACGCGGTCCGCTTCGCACAGGTGGCCCTCAGATACGACCTCGCTGTGACGACGGCGGACAAGGCGACGATGCTGCAGCAGTGCCAGGACTGACAGAGCCCCGCCGACTTGGGGAAACGTGTTCGATTCAGGACCGCCGGATGCGTACGCTCCATTCCGTGGCTGATCGCATACAGAAGATCGTGACAAGGCTGCCGGGTCTGAAGAGCGTCACCGATGTGTGGAAGTTGGCCGACCGCCGTCTCGTGCGGGGGGACGCTGCCTTCCTCGCGGACCTCGGCATTGCGCTCGCCGGGGCTTACGGCTCTGACGCCGGGCGGATCTGGCAGTACAGGAGCGTCTTCGATCATCTGCTCCGGCTGCTGGCCACCACGCCCGGTCCCGGGAACGTCGCTCAGGCGCTGCGGCTGGTCTCCTCGGCGGAGGCCGCTGACAGGAAGCTGGACCGCTGCACGGCCTCCCTGCTGGCCTCCAGCCACCCGGCAGAGGAACTGGCCGTGGCGTTTACCGGGAACGCCACGGAGGAGCTGCGCGCCTGCCTGGTCCATGAACTGGTGCTCAGGGCGCCGACGTCACGGAGACGCCGGGAATCGCAGGGTGGGCGACGTCGCGGCACTGGAGGCACCATCCGCTCGGATGGCTGCCGTTGGCGCTGTCCGATGTGGAAGGACAGCCGGATCTGCCGAGCTACAGCGCTCGCGGCGGCAGCCACTCGATGCCGTACGGTCCGTCGGCGAACCGTCAGGTGGGGGTCGATGCCGGGGCACACGTGCCGTCGGCCGAGGAGACGACGACCCAAGCCGTTGCCAAGGGCATCAGCGCGGCTGTGGCGAACTGGGCCGAGGAGTCGAACGGCCGGGTCGAGGCACGAGTCTTCGATCTGGCAGCTCTGCTGGATGCCGAGTCGGTCCCGAGCGTGTTGCTGGCGCTGGGGCTGGAGTGTCTGAAGGGTGTGGGGAGGAAGACTGCCTTCTCGGTCGCGGCCTGTCCGCCGGACCAGGCATGGCGGGTGCTCTTCGCCGCCGCGTCCACGGGAGGGGCCTACAACTCCGGCGCTCGCGGTGCCTACGGCCGTCTGGCGGCGTGGCAGTCCCTGGCCGGCCTCTCCGGGGCCGCAGAGGGTGGCCCAGCGGAGGAGGCCGAGGCACGTGCACGGGAGTGCGCCTGGTACGGCTTCGGCGCCGACACCAAGTGGTTCGGGCGCGTGGCCTGGGACATCGGGCTGGCCGCGGTCTGTTCAGAACGCCGACGGCTGGCGGTGCTGGCCGCGACGGACACCGATTGAGCATGACCGGGACCGTGCATCGGCGAAGTCCTGGCCACTTCGCCGATGTCCCTCGCGGCTGTCCGGCAGACGGCACGGAATCCGGACAGCCGCGAGCTGTGGCCGTACCGCACGGGCTACGGAGACGGGACGGCCCGCATCGCACGGCGGAGACTGGTCCGTGCGGCGGTGAGATCGTCTTCCGCCTCACGCAGCCGGCCCTCCAGGGCGGCGATCCGATCCTTGGTCTCTGACAGCTCCTGGTCCAGAGTGGTGTTCCGCTGTTCCAGCTGCTGCACCCGCTCGATCAGCTCATTTCGGTTCACCCCGTCCAGCTCGGCGCCGAGAGACAGCCGGACCCGGTCCCGGAGCCGGTCGCGTTCCTTCTTGAGGTCCTTGATCTCTTCGCGTGCCAGGGCGAGATCTGTCCGAAGGCCGGCAGGGGACACCTGTTGTGCTTTCGGAACGGGGGAGTTCTGACATCCCTGCTCTCGCTGGGTGGTGATGCCGTCCTGAACGGCTTGGTGCACCTGGGACTGGTTGTAGACGAACCACGTGGACACCGCAGCCTCCCGCGCCACCTGAGCGACGGTGACACGCCGTCCCGTACGGAGAAGGTCGTCTACTGCCTCAAGCGCGCGCCTGGTCTTGGCCTCGCTGTCCTTGGCGCGGCTGGCGCGCAGGCGCTCGACCCGTGCGCTCCGGTCATTGACGCCGGAAGTGGCAGGACGTTTCATTCAGGGCTCCGTGTCGTCAGTGCCTGCAGGGGGACGAAGGCCGCTGCGGAACGTACCTTGCGCAGCTCGCGCGAGGCGGATTCGACGGCGGCACGCTCCTCGGCGGGCATCGCCTCGAGCTTCCGCCGCATCTCGTCGGCCGACTTCGAGTAGGCGCAGATCTGGTCGTCGAGATTGCGCACGACCCAGTCGGCGGCCTCCATCGCCAGGGCGGCCTCCTTGTCGGCCCGCAGGTCCGCGATCTGCTGTTCCAGGGCCGGCAGGTAGGAGGGATCGGGCCGGTAGAAGTCGCAGCCGGCGCACTGGAAGCGGATGCGGCAGTGCCCGCCCCCGGCCTTGACGTTGCTCGGTTCGGTGCAGCCGCCGTACGGAACCCCGACACTCTCCACCTCGTAGGCCAGGGAGTCGCTGAAGCCACGGGATGCACCGTGCCGATCGACGGCGAGCGCCGCGACCGTTCGTACGGCTTCCTGCTTCCGGCTGAGGGAGACCTTGTAGTACCCCATGGTGACGTCCAGCGAACGGTGGTCCATGAGTTCCCGAAGGACATCGGGGCGGGTGCCCGCGTCCGCGTGACGCTGGGCGTACGCGTGGCGGAAGCCGTACGGAACGACCTGCGTGCGGTCGTAGGCGAGCGGGGCGCCGTCCTCGCCGAGTCGGTCGTCCACGAGGTCCGGGATCAGCTCGTCGACCCAGTCGCGGAAGATCCTGTTGCAGAACTGCGCGGCGGTCAGATGCCCACGGCGCGGGCGGTTGCGCTGTCCCGGCGAAGGAAACAGCCACTGGGTGCATCCCGGCACGGCCGGCAGCGTGTCGAGCTCCTTCTGCCAGGCTTCGACCACGTGGGCGGTGCTCTCCGAGACCGGCAGCCGGCGGCCGTGCCTTCGCCGCTTGTGGTTGTCGTAGATCAGGGTCGGTTTGCCGTCGACCCGCTCGAGGCAGTCGCGGCGCAGACTGGTGACCTCACCCGGACGTCGGCCGGTGTCGCGGAGGACTGCATAGACCACCTGGTACATCCGCGTGAAGTCGGCGGCCGTCCAGCCGCCGCTCGCGTACGCCGTTGAGGTTCCCAGCAGGTCGAGGTGTGCGTCGAGCTGGGCGATGACGTGCTCGGGGATCGCACGGCCGAGATCGTCCTCGGTCACTTCCACGGCGGCGATGGTGTGGAAGCGGGGGTTGAGGGCGAACCCGCCGGGCACGTGGTCCATCATGCCTGCCTGGCGCGTGTACTCCAGGAACGTGCGCCAGTGCCGGAGCAGGGCCCTGCGGTGGCTGGTCGAGTAGTCGTGGCCGTCCTCGGGACGCTTGGTGATCCGGAACATGTCCACCACGGCGTTCATGTCGGCCATGGTGAGTCGCTCCGGCTCCTCGCCGTGGGGCCTGCTTGTCAGCGCGGAAGAGGCGATGGTGGCCGCGTAGACGGTCTGCCGGAGATCCAGGACGGTCGGGCGTGCCGTGCGGCCGTACTCCTTGACCAGTTCCCGCAGCCATCGTTGCTTCACCAAGCGGAAGTCGATGTCGCCGTGGACAGCGACGTACTTGCGGCCACGTCCGGCAGTCAGTCCGACCAGGGCGCATTCCCACACGTCGCCCGAGGTCGGGTCGACCCCCTCGAACTCGATGCGGGCACGGCGGACATGCAGGAGAACACCGTTCAGAACACCAGCAGTTGAAGCCGGAAGCCCGGCGGGGAAGGAGGCGTCCAGGTCGAGGAGCGAGGCGAGACCGGCGGGGAGACCGGCCACGATGCGGCGTACTCGCTGGGGGACCAGACTGATCCCGGCTTCGTCACGCTGCTGAAGCCCGTACAGGATCTCCTGGCGAACCGCCGGGCTCACCCCGGCGAGCGAAAACTGGGAGACGCCTGGCATCGCCCCGTTTGCCGAGGTGTTTGGTCTGCGCCGGGATGGAATCGGGGTGTGCGTGGTGTCGAAGTCTGCGGGGTTTCCCTGGAGATAGCGGGCTTTCCGGCAGGCGTCGCAGCGGGACCCGTTGCTCGCCACATGGGTGGTACAGGCAGCCACGGAGCAGACGAACACGCTGGTCATCGGGTTGCCGGGAACGGCAGTGAACAGTGCCTGGCCGGGGTCCCATTCCCCTGCGCGCCAGCCCGAGGGGAGACGTGCCGCGAGCCACGACGACCACTCCGACCCGGTGTGGACGGGAAGATCTGCAGATGAGCGAAGGAGTGCATGGGTCATCGCGTTACCTCCGGCGTGAGGCTGTCGACGGCTGCGCGGAGATCCTCATCCTGGGCGTGCAGGTACACGGCGGTACTCGCCGAGGAGGCGTGGCCCAGGAGGGTCTGCACGACGTCCGGGGCGACTCCGTTGCGGATCCAGCGGGTGGCGGCCGTGTGCCGCATCATGTGCGGTCGGGCAGTCAGGCCACAGCGCCTCCCGATGCGTTCGATCACCTGCTTGGCGTTGGAGTACGACAAAGGGCGTCCCGCGTGGACGCCGACGAGATTGACGAAGACGTAGTCGCACTTGTCGGAGCCGGCCACTTGCTCCCGTTCGGCGAGATGCTCGCGGTATCGGTGCACCACTTCCGGCGTGAGCGGAACCATGCGATGACGCCCGGCTTTGGCCCGTGCCCCGTTGGCGTTGTCCTGCCGGGGCCTGACGTGCAGGTGTGCGCCGCCGGTCCGACAGCCGAGGTGGGTGGAGTCGGGCAGCAGATGCATGTCCTCACGCCGCAGCCCGAGGGCTTCACCGATACGGAGGCCCGCCTCCACCAGGACGGTCAGCAGAAGCCGGTCACGCGCGGTGCGAGCGGCATTGAGGATCTGGTCCATCTGAGCGCCGGCGAGAGTCTGTGGGGACCGCTCGATCTCTGGTGCCTTCAGGACACGGGCTTTGACCATCAGATGCTGGCCACCCTCGCCAGGGTCGAAGCCGGCTGGCGCATGGGTGAGGAAGCGCGGCTCGCTGAGACGCGCGGCGACCTCGTGATCCACATGGCCCTGGACAGCGCAGAAGCGGAGGAACTCGCACACCGCGGTGAGCGTGGCGTTGACCGTCTTGCCGGCCGGAGGCCGCCCGTGCCGTGTCGGCGTCCGCTCGACGTGGAACTTGAACAGACTCATGTCCGCGAGCCGGACGGTCCTCCAGCCGGTGCCCCGCTCCGCACACCAGTTGAGGAAGCGACCGATTCTGGGGATGTACGCGCGCTGCGTCTGTGGTGATCGACCGGCTCCGCGCAGGTACAGGGAGAACTCGCGGGCTTCGGGATGAGGCACGTACGTCTCCTCGTCGACCAGGAGCCAGGTGATCTCGCCGGTGGTAGGTGAGACGGCCTTCTCTGTACGTAAAGTCACGGCATCTGCTTCCTGTCTCCGGTGTCTCATGTGCCTCATGGCATGACGGATAACAGAGAGGGACGGGAATGGGTTACGGCTGTGCCTCATATGCATCGCGCTCTGGAGGGGGGTACAGATAACGCGCAACGACCTCCTCCAACGCGACGGGGAGAAGGTCCGCTTCCGCTCCGGCTCCCGCTGCGTCGTGGTCTCCATGACGCTGCACGACCCGTACACCGGCCGGACGATCGAGTGGACCAAGGCCCACGCCGCGAAGGTGCAGATCGACCACGTCATGCCGCTGTCCTACGACTGGCAGATGGGCGCCTCGCACTGGCCCGAGGGCAAGCGCCAGGACATAGCCAACGACCCGCTCAACCTGATCCCGGTGGACGGCCCCACCAACGGCGCCAAGGGCGACTCCGGCCCGGCCGCCTGGCTGCCCCCGAGCAAGCGGATCCGCTGCTCCTACGCGGTGCGCTTCGCGCAGGTCTCACTGAAGTACGACCTGCCGGTCACGGCCGCGGACAAGCGGGCGATGCTGGAGCAGTGCGGCCAATAGCCTTACCGTCCCTCCGAGATGAGTAACCATCAGATCAAGTTTTGATGTTCTGTACATGACGGCGAGGCAAAGGCGCGCACAAGCCGCAATGGGATGCCCGGCGGTAAATCGGTCAGGTTGAGCAAGGGGTGGTCAAGGACTGCACAAGATCACTCCTTGAATCTGTCCACAGGATGTTCACAGCGGGCAGGATCGGCGCGTTTCTGTGCCGTTCCTGATCGCTGGAGTCGAATCCGTGCCTCTGTGGCCGCTCAGCCGCCGCCCGCGCCGCGCGCGTCCCCCGCGCGCCACGCGGCCCGTACGCTTCACCCGCCGTGCACGGCGCTCCGTCTCCGTGGTGGTGCTCACCGCGCTGGCGCTGATGCTGACGACGGACCAGGCCCTCGCCGGGGGGCTGGAGCTCGGCCGGGTCGAACTGCCCAGCATGAGCATGGCCTCGATCGCCTCCTGGTTCACCGGCTCCCACTGGGACCGGGTGCCGCACCAGCGGTCCGGCACGGCCGCCGGGCACCGTCACCACGTCTCCGCCGACGCCACCGCCGCGCACCGCGGCGCGGGCCACGCCCCCGGCAAGGGCCGCGGCGAGCTCGCCGCCTACCACCCGCACCACAGCGCCGTGAAGCACGGCCGGAGCCGGGGCGGCGCCTTCGACGCCAGGACCAGCAAGCGCGACGCCGCCAAGTCCACCCGCAACGAGACGGTCTACGTCAACGCCGACGGCTCCACCACCCGCCGGATATCGCCCACCCCCGTCAACTACCAGGT
Source organism: Streptomyces sp. NPDC004065 (assembly GCF_044903565.1). Classification (NCBI taxonomy): domain Bacteria; kingdom Bacillati; phylum Actinomycetota; class Actinomycetes; order Kitasatosporales; family Streptomycetaceae; genus Streptomyces; species Streptomyces sp. NPDC004065. The sequence goes on from NZ_JBJDQT010000020.1 coordinate 96,570, forward strand.
CAAAAAGGGCCGGTGGGCGCCGATCGACGTGGATGTGCGGGCCGGACCGGACGGCCGCTGGCACGAGAAGGCCAACTCCGTCGCGGTCGACTTCGCCGCCGAGGCCACCGACCCCGCCCTCGCCTCCCTCGCGACCGACGCGCGGCACCGGGCCGCCTACTCGCTCCGGGGCGCCGCCCCCGTCAAGGGCACCGCGCACGGCTCCACCGTCACCTACGCGGACGTCCTCGACGCCACCGACCTGACGGTGACGCCCACCGCCACCGGTGTGAAGGAGTCGGTGGTCCTGCACTCCGCGGCCGCCGGCAGCTCCTGGACCTTCCCCCTCACCCTCAAGGGCCTCACCCCCGTCCAGCGCGGCAACGGCTGGATCGACCTGCGCGACGGCGCGGGCCGGACCGTCGAGCGCATCCCCCCGGCCTACGCCTACGACTCCAACGTCGACCGCCGCTCCGGCGACCCGGCCACCACCCACGACGTCACCACCGAACTGGTCCGCTCCAAGGACGGCTACGCGCTGAAAGTGACCCTGGACAGCGGCTGGCTGCACGACGCCCGCCGCCTCTTCCCGGTCACCGTCGACCCGACCGTCTCCGACGGCTGGACCACCACCTACGCCGAGTCCGGCACCGGCAACAACGTCGACCACTCCTACGAGCAGACCATCAAGGCCGGCTCCTACGACTCCGGCACCCACTCGGCGATCGGCTTCGTCAACCACTGGGACACCGCCTGGGACGGCAGCAACGCCACCGTCACCGCCGCGACCCTGCACCTGTTCGACACCTGGGCCTCCACCTGCACGGCGGAGCGCTTCGACGTCGCCCTGGTGACCGGCTCCTGGACCCCCGAGTCCGTCACCTCCTACCCGGGCCCCGCCAAGGGCTCCTCCATCGGCAACGCCACCCCGAGCGTGCCCCACGCGTGCGCCAACACCGCCGCCGACCGCACCGTCGGCGACTGGGTGACCGTCCCGCTGTCCACCTCCGCGATCCAGGGCTGGTTCAACGGCACCACCGCCGACCACGGACTGGCGGTGTACGCCGCCACCTCCGACGCCCTGCACTGGAAGCAGTTCGGCTCCTTCAACGACCCGGGCAAGGGCCCGTGGATCGAGGTCACCTACACCGGCAACACCGCGCCGCAGCTCTACGAGCAGTTCCCGCAGGACAACGCGGTCGTGGGCACCACCCAGCCGGAGCTGACCGCCTGGGCGGGCGGCGCCAACTCCACCAGCGGCAGCACCAACCAGTACCTCTTCCAGGTCTTCGACGCCTCCGGCACCACCAAGATCGCCGACTCCGGGCTCCAGCCCACCGGAGACTGGACCGTGCCCGCCGGCAAGCTCGCCTGGGGCAAGTCCTACACCTGGGCCGTCCAGGCGTACGACGCGACCACCAAGCTGTACTCCCCGGCCGAGCTGTACTCGCTGTCCGTGCAGGTCCCCCAGCCCGTGATCACCTCCGGGCTGTCGCAGAACAGCAGCGACCACGGCTTCGACGCGGCCATCGGCAACTACACCACCTCCGACACCGACGCCTCGATCTCCACCGTCGGCCCGTCCCTGGACGTCGAACGCGACTACAACTCCCGCGACCCGCGCTGGACGGGCGCGTTCGGCGCCGGCTGGTCGAGCATCTTCGACTCCCGGGCCACCGAGCAGTACACGGCCTCGGGCGCCGTCTCCAGCGTGGCCGTCACCTACCCGGACGGCTCGCAGGTCGGCTACGGCAGGAACAGCGACGGCACCTTCACCCCCGGCAGCGGACGCTTCGCCACCTTCAAGGCGGTCACCGGCGGCTACACGCTGACCGACAAGGACGACACCGTCTACACCTTCACCCAGTCCCTGGGCTCCGGCGGCTACGGCCTGACCGCGGTGACCGACGCCAACGGCCGGTCGGTGAACCTCACCTGGACCGGCGGCCACATCACCAAGATGGCCTCCGCCGTCTCCGGCCGCTCCCTGTCGCTGACCTGGCAGACCCCCTCGGGCGCCCAGGCCGCCCACGTGAGCGCCGTCGTCACCGACCCGGTCACCCCCGGCGACGCGAGCACCGCCCAGACCTGGACCTACGGCTACACCGGCGACCAGCTGACCAAGGTGTGCTCGCCGCTGTCGGACACCAAGTGCACGGTCTACGGCTACACCTCAGGTTCCGGCTACCGCAACGCGGCGCTCGACCTGGACCCGCACACCTTCTGGCCGCTGTCGGAAACCTCCGGCACCACGGCGAAGGACGCGGTCCTCGCCAACGAGGGCACGACGAACGCCACCTACGAGAACGTCACCCTCGGCCAGACGGCCGGCCCGCTGACCGGCTCCACCGCCAAGGCCGCCACGTTCAACGGCACGAACTCCGACATCGCGCTGCCCAAGAACCTCGGCAACGACACCGACTCCGGCGCGATATCCCTGTGGTTCAAGACCTCGCAGGGCCCCGGCGTGCTGTACTCCTACGCCTCCCAGCCGATCGGCTCCGGGCAGGCCGCCGGCTTCTACACCCCGTCCATCTACGTCGGCACCGACGGCAAGCTGAACGCCGAGTTCTGGTACAGCGGCGGCGTCAACCCGATCGTGTCCGCCACGTCCGTCGCGGACGGCAAGTGGCACCACGTGGTGCTCTCGGCCGCGGGCAACTCCCAGACGCTGTACCTGGACAAGGCCAAGGTCGGCTCGCGCAGCGGCACCGTCTCGATCAAGAGCGCGACCGCCTTCGGCAAGAACCAGTCGTTCAACTACCTCGGCACCGGCTTCCTCGGCGGTGACTGGCCCGACGAGCCGCACCACTCGACGTCCGAGCCGGACGGCTACGCCACCTACTTCAACGGCTCCATCGCCGACGCCGCCTGGTACGGCCGCCCGCTGGTCGCCGCCGACGTCAACGCGCTGTACACGTACGGCACCCACGGCACCAGCCTGCTGAGCACCATCACCCGGCCGTCCGGCAAGACCTTCGCGGCGATGTCGTACGACTCGGACAGCACCACGCTGACCCAGCTCACCGACGAGAACGGCGGCGTGTGGAAGCTGGGCGCGCCCACCGTCGCCGGCTCCAGCGACACCTACCGGGGAGCCGTGCTCGGCGGGGCGCCGGCGGAGTACTTCCGCCTCGGCGAGGCCGCGGGCGCGGCGACCGCCGTGGACCAGGTGCGCGGCGGCGACGGCACCTACGGCTCCGTCACCCTCGGCGCCTCCGGCCCCTTCACCGACGCCAAGGCCGCCACGTTCAACGGGACGGCGTCCTCGGTGACCCTGCCCAACGGCTCGGTGCCCGGCTCGGGCGCCGAGTCGGCGAGCATGTGGTTCAAGACCTCCACGGCGAACGGCGTCCTGCTCGCCGCGTCACGGGAACCGCTGACGGGCGGCACCACCGCGACCGCGTACACCCCGCTGCTCTACATCGGCAGCAGCGGCAAGCTGTACGGCGAGTACTACTTCTCCGGCGGCTCCGTCAAACCGCTCGCCTCCGCCTCCGCCGTCACCGACAACAAGTGGCACCACGTGGTGCTGTCCACCTCGGCGAGCAGCCAGTCGCTGTACCTGGACGGCGCCCTGGTGGGCACCCAGAGCGGCGCGGCGGCCATGGTGAACCAGCCGTACACCTACGTCGGCGCCGGCTACCTCGGGGGCCACTGGCCCGACGAGGCACACCACAACACCTCCGACGACACCGGGTACGCCACCTACTTCAAGGGCTCGCTCGCCGAGGTGGCCCTCTACCGCTCCGAGCTGTCCGCCGCGGACGTCACCGAGCAGTTCCAGGCGGCGAAGAACTCCGCGGGGCTGCTGCCGGTGGAGACGGTGAAGGTCACCTCGCCGGCCAATGCCACGCTGACGTACACCTACGACGTCGAGCACGGCAACCGCGCCCTGACGGAGACCGACGGCCTGGGCAACCGGACCAGCTTCGGCTACGACACCGCCGGGTTCGAGCACACCGTCACCGACCCCGACGGGGCGATGACCGTCACCGGTCACGACGTCCGCGGCAACGTGGTCTCCTCCACGTCCTGCCAGGACCAGGCCGCGCACAAGTGCAACACCGAGTACTACACGTACTACCCCGACGACACCACGCCCCAGCTGACCACCGCGGACCCGCGCAACGACCAGCTGCTGACCGAGCGCGACGGCCGCTCGTCGTCCGCGACCGACCCCACCTATCTGACGTCGTACACCTACGACACGGCGGGCAACCAGACCGCGATCACCGGTCCGGCGGTGCCCGGCTTCCCCGACGGCCGCACCACCACGACCGAGTACAGCGACGGCACCAGCGCCTACCCGTCCGCCGACGGCGGCGTGGTGCCCAAGGGCCTGCCGGTGAAGACCGTCAGCCCCGGCGGCGCGGTCAACCGGGTGTCGTACTTCACGAACGGCGACGTGGCCTCCACCACCGACGCCATCGGCCTGGTCACCCGGTACACCTACGACGGCCTGGGCCAGGTCACCAGCCAGAAGGTCGTCTCCGACACCTACCCGGACGGCCTGGTGACGACGTACCGGTACGACGCCGCCGGGCAGGTCGTCGAGGAGCACGACCCGCAGCTCACCGACCGCGTCACCGGCGCCACCCACGCCGCCGTCACCAGCACGGTCTACGACGAGGACGGCAACACCACCTCGCAGACGGTCTCCGACGCGAGCGGCGGCGACCGGTCGCGCACGCAGACGTGGACCTACGACGTCTACGACCACGTGCTGACCGAGTCCGACGCCAACGCGGCCGAGGGCGCGAGCAACGGCAACACCACGACGTACACGTACGACACCTCCGGCAACAAGACCAAGGAGGTCACCAGCGCCGGCACCGAGACCCGGTACACCTACGACGACAACGGCAACCTGCTCACCCAGGGCGTCATGTACACCGGCGACCCGACCGATCCGCAGTCGCCGTCCCTGCTCATCGAGTCCTCCCGGGCCTACGACCCGGCCGGGCGGCTCGCGTCCATCACCGACGCGATGGGCAACACCACGTCGTACACGTACACCGACGACGGCCTGACGGCCACGGTGAAGCGGACCAGCGCCGACGGCAACAGCACCTATGTGCTGGAGTCGGACACCTACGACGCGGCCGGCAACCTGCTGCAGTCCACCACCGACAACGGCGAGACCGTCACCAAGTACACCGTCGACGCCGCCTCCCGGACCACCTCCAGCGAGCTGGACCCGACCGGCGTGGACCGGGTGACCACCCTGTCGTACACGCCCGACGACCAGGTCGCCACCGAGACCGACCGCGACGCCTCGGGCTACGACCGCACCACCACCAACACCTACGACGACATGGGCAACCTGCTCAGCGAGACGCTGTACGGGGACGCCTCCGGTCACCCGGCCGCCTGGTGGAAGCTGAACCAGACCTCCGGCACCAACGTCACCGACGCCTCCGGCACCGGCAACACCGCCACCGCCACCGACGTCACCTGGAGCGGCGGCGCCGCCACGCTCAACGGCACCAGCAGCCATCTGTCCACCAACGGCCCCGTGCTGGACACCAGCAGCTCCTACACGGTCTCGGCGTGGGCGAAGCTCGACAGCATCCCGACGCACACCACCACCCTGCTCAGCCAGGACGGCACCCACCGCAGCCCGTTCTACCTGGGCTACGAGAGCGCCTCGGGCACCTGGGCCCTGCGGGCGGTCGACCAGGACGCCCCGGTGGGCGGCTCCTGGACGTACCAGAAGGTCGCCGCCACCGCCCCGCCGACGACCGGCGCGTGGGCCCTGCTCACCGGCGTCTACGACGCCACCAAGCAGGAGATCAGGCTCTACGTCGACGGACAGCTGCAGGGCGCCGCCCCGTACACCACGGCGTGGAACGCGACCGGGCCGATGCAGATCGGCCGCACCCAGTGGTCCGACACCTACACCGACTGGTTCGCCGGCTCGGTGACCGACGCGCAGGCCTATCAGCGGGCCCTGTCCGCCGCCGAGATCTCCTCGCTGTACGGCAAGGGCCGCGACGGCGGCACGGTCGGCTCCTCCGACGAGCAGACCACGAGGTGGACGTACGACAAGCGGGGCCTGCCCACGTCCATGACGGACGCCGAGCAGCACACCACCGAGTACTCCTACGACGAGGCGGGCAACCTCGCGGTCACCACCGCCCCCGCCGTCCAGGCCGAACCGGACGGCACCACCGCGGCCACCGTCCGCCCGGTCACCACCAGCGGCTTCAACACCTTCGGCGAGGCCGTCGAGGAGCAGGACCCGAGGGGCCTGGTCACCACGACGGCGTACGACGCGGAGGGCAACAAGGTCTCCGAGACCCTGCCGCCCTACACCCCGGCGGGCGCCTCGACGCCCAACGCGGGCACCACCGTCTACACCTACGACAGCGAGGGCAACCAGACCGCCGTCACCACGCCCGGCGGCAGGACCACCTCGTACCTGTACGACCAGCTGGGCAACCTCGTCCAGAGCACCGCCCCCGACGGCACGAAGACGCACGCCACGTACGACCCGAACGGCGACCAGCTGTCGGCGACGGACCCGACCGGCGCGCAGACCCAGGCCACGTACGACTTCCTGGGCCGGCAGCTCACGCAGACGACGCTGGAGCGCTTCCCGTCGACGCGGACCCTGACGGCCACCACGTCCTACGCGGTCACGTCCGGCAACCCGTACGGCGCGCACGCGTCGTCGACGACCTCGCCCGGCGGCGTGCGGACGACGTACGCCTACAACCGGGCCGGTGACATCACCTCCGTCACCGACGGCGCCGGAAACACCACCCGCTACGCCTACGACTTCGAGGGCAACGTCTCCAGGACGACCCTGGCGGACGGCACCTACACCACGACCGACTTCAATGCCGACGGCGACCCGACGGCCACCCGGTCCTACGACGCGAGCGGCACCAAGCTGTGGGAGACCTCGCAGAGTTACGACGGCGTCGGCAACCTGACCGCCGCCACGGACGCGCGTGGTCACACCAGCCGCTTCACCTACGACGCGGCGGGCACCATCACGCAGGAGATCCAGCCGGTCGACGCCGCCACGTCGATCACCACGACCTTCGGCTACGACGCGTCCGGCAACCGGACCCGCTTCACCGACGGCCGCGGCAACTCCTGGCGCTACACGTACACGCCGTGGGGCCAGCAGGAGAAGGTGATCGAGCCGACCACCGCCAAGTACACCTCGGCGGCCGACTCCACGACGACCTTCGCCTACGACGCCGACGGCCGGATGACGAACGTGACCCTGCCCGGCGGGGTCACGACGGCGATGACCTACGACGTCAACGGCCAGCTGAAGACGATGTCCGGCGCGGGCGCCGACGCGGCGACCGCCAGCCGGAGCTTCGGCTACGACGCGGCCGGCCGGGTCACGTCGGCGGACACCGACGCGGCGGGCATCGCCGGGGCGGTGGACCACCAGGACGCCACGCACGAGCAGTTCACCTACGACGACCGCAGCGACCTGCTGACCGCGTCGGGCTCGGCGGGCACCTCCGGCTTCGCCTACGACGACGACGGCCGGATGACGTCCCGCACGGACGCGGCCGGCACGACGACGTACGGCTACGACACGGCCGGCCGGCTGTCCTCCCTGAACGACGCGGCCACGGGCCAGCAGCTGACGTACACCTACGACCAGCTGAACCAGCCGAAGACGGTCAAGTACGGCGCGACGGGCCAGACCCGCACCTTCGGCTACAACAGCGCGCACGAGCTGGTCAGCGACGTCCTGGTGCAGGGCGCCTCGACGCTGGCGAGCTTCGCCTACGGCTACGACAGCAACGGCAACCTGACGTCGAAGACGACGACGGGCGTCTCGGGCGCGTCGGCCAACACGTACACCTACGACTGGGCCAACCGCCTCACGTCGTGGAACGACGGCTCGAAGACCACGGCGTACGCCTACGACGCCTCCGGCAACCGCGTCCGCAACGGCTCGGACGTCTACACCTACGACGAGCGGGACGAGCTGACCTCGGACGGGGTGCACACCTACGACTACTCCGCGCGCGGCACCATGACGCAGGAGTCGTCGACGGCCGGCGGCACGGTGACGTACCGCACGGACGCCTTCGGCGGGCAGATCGTCGCCGGGCAGCAGTCGTACACGCTGGACGCGCTCGGCCGGAACGTCTCCGACCGCGACACGGGGGCGAACTCCACCCGCGCCTTCGCCTACTCGGGCGCGGACAACACGATCGCCTCGGACGGCGACAGCACCTACACCTACGACCCGGCGGGCGGTGTCGTCGGCATCGACGCGGGCGGCGGCAGCAAGGTGCTGGCCCTGACCGACCAGCACAACGACGTCGTCGGCACCTTCACCTCCGGCGCCACGTCGCTGGCGGGCTCGGTGTCCTACGACCCGCTGGGCAAGGTGGTCTCGCCGGCCAACACGGTCACCGGCCACCTGGGCTTCCAGTCGGGCTGGACGGAGCCCGGCACGGGCAACGTGGGCACGGCCTCACGCTGGTACGACCCGGGCACGGGGCAGTTCCTGAACAAGGACAGCATCTCGCTGGACGCGGTGCCCAACTCGGTGGCGGCCAACCCGTTCGCCTACGTCGACGACAACCCGCTGGCCGGCACCGACGAGTCGGGCAACTGCTCCTGGTACGACGTGGTGTGCGGCGCGAAGAAGGTCGTCCACCATGCGAAGAAGGCCGTCAAGCACGTAGCCCACAAGGTCTACCACGCGGTCAAGCACGCCGCGAAGAAGGTCGTCCACGCGGTCAAGCACGCGGCCCACAAGGTCGTGCACAAGGTGCGGGACTACTACCACGCCACCGTGCGGGTGGTGCGGCGCGTGTACCACTACGCGGCCAGACACGTCAGACGCGCGTATCACCGGGTCGTCCACGCGGTCCACTCGGCCTACCACAAGGTCTCGCACGCGGTGCACCGTGTGGTCCACGCGGTGAAGAAGGCGGCGCACAAGGTCGCCCACACGGTGAAGAAGGCCGCGCACGCGGTGGCCCACGCGGCGCGCACGGCGTACCACGCCACGGTCAAGGCGGCGAAGTCGGCGGCCAAGTACGTCAAGCACCACGCGGCGGCGATCACCTCCTTCGTGGTCTCCACGGCGGTGTTCGCGGGCTGCGAGGCGGTGACGGCCGGCGTCGGCTCCATCGGCTGCGCGGCGGCCGCGGGCGCGGCGGGCGCCCTGGTCGAGCAGGGCTTCAAGTGCGCGGAGAACGGCGGCGGCGACTGCAGCGTGGGCGCCTTCGCGGGCTCGGCGGTGACGGGCGCGGTCGCGGGCGCCGTGGGCGGCGCCCTGGGCAGCCTGGGCGGCAAGCTCCTGGCGAAGGTCGCGCCGAAGGCCATGAAGGTCGTCGGCGGCCTGTTCGGCAAGGGCGCCACGGACGCCGAGGAAACCGCGGCGAGGGACGCCACGGAGGCGGCGGCGTCGCGGGCGGAGTCGGAGGGGGCGGGCACAAGGAGCCAGTCGCACTCGGAGGACGGACCGGGCGGTACCGCCGGGGAGTCCGGGCCGAGCTGCCGGGTCCCGCACAGCTTCACCGGGTCGACCCGGGTGCTGATGGCCGACGGCACGGCGAAGGCCATCGACCAGGTCAAGGTCGGCGACAGCATCTCCAACGCGGTGCCGGGTGTGACAGGCACCGAGGCGAACAAGGTCACCGACGTGATCGTGACCCGCACGGACCACGACTTCGTGGACCTCACGGTCAAGGACACGGCCATGCCGGAAGGGAAGAAGCCGGCGAAGGCAGGCGCGAAGGCAGGCGCGAAGGCAGGTGCGAAGGCCGCGGCCAGGTCGGTCGCCAGGAAGGCGGCCCGCAAGGCGGCGTTCGGCCTGGCGGCCTCGGCGGCGGTGCTGGGTGCCCTGACGGGCGGCCACGGCCACGGCGACGCGCACCGGCCGGTGACGGCTCCGGTGGCGGCGGTCGGGAACGTGCCGTCGGCGCAGGCCACGAAGGCCGACGCCCCGGACACACACCTGACGACGACCTTCCACCACCCCTTCTACGACGAGACCCGCTCGGCCTTCGTCGAGGCGAAGGACCTCGAGCCGGGCGACATCCTCCAGACGCCGACCGGCACCACCGAGGTCACTGGTGTCCGCCTGTACCACGCGAACACCACGACGTACGACCTGACGATCGGCACCCTTCACACGTACTACGTGGAAGCCGGGAACACGCCGGTCCTCGTCCACAACATCAACAAGCCCATACCTCACGTGTGCGGGCCCGGTGGTGAGCCGATCTACAACATCCCCGCGGGATCGAGTGGCGGTCCAGGCGCCTACAAGGGCATCCCCAAGTCGCTGCTGAAGGACTACAACGTCGGCAAGCAGGCGGATCCGGCACTTCCCACTCCGCTGTGCTCGTACTGCCGGACCAACCCGGCGCAGGCGATCGACCACGTCGAGCCGAGGATCAACGGTGGCGACCTGACGGACCCCAACACCATCCCGGCGTGTACCTTCTGCAACAGTTCCAAGAGGGACCGTGTGGCACCGCTGAACCCGCCGCCCAGTTACTCGGGTCAGTGGCCGCCCACGTGGTGGCCGGCCCACATGAAGGCGACGGTTCCCACGCCGAGAACAATTCCATAGCGAAAACGGCCCGCCGCAGGCTGCGGCGGGCCGTGTGTTTGTGGCCGCCGAGAACGAGGAGAATGCCGGGATGAGCGAGATCACGTACATCACCCACGAAGATCCAGTGGGCCGGGGTGCGGAGAACTACATCGCCATGGTGGATCTGGAGCCGTTCGGCTTCGACGGCATGTGCGAACAGGTCTGGCTCTCGACCCGCGCCGACGGCGGCTACGAGGTCGCCTGCATCCCGTTCCGTGTGTATGGGATGGCCCTCGGAGATGTCGTGGAACTGCGTGACTCGCGGGTCGTGGAGAGGGTCGCCGAGCGATCCGGGCGACGGGTTCTCCGGGTGTTCTTCGTAGAACCACGCCCGAATGACGACTCCCGCCAGGCGTTGAAAAGTGCCGTCCGGTCCGGTGGCTTTCTCAGTGAGTGGAGCGGCGACCGCCACGTCGCGGTCGACATCCCCGAATCGTCGGATCCCAGCCCCCTGTTCCGGGCCGTTCAGCACGAAATCGACGCGGGCACCGCGTTCTGGGAGTGGGGGGATTCCGAGCCGTTCCGTGGACAGCGGAACGACTGAGCCGGGAGAACTCCGTCCGCTGGAGGCCTGGCGCGTACAGGGGTGAGCCACGTGGACTGGCATGACGACGCGACTCTGTCGGCGCGGATCGGTGCCATGGACCGGCAGCAGCGCCATCAGGCCGTGTACCTGGCCCTGCGCAGGCTGCGGGCGCCCTTGCTGGGCATGGAGATGCCGGCGGACTGGGGCATCGACCCCGCCGCGCTCGACGCCCTGATCCGCCGGGGCGGGGAGCGACTGGACGGAGCGGCCGACGAGGAGTTTCTGCAGGCCGTCGGCCGGCTCACGAGCGCTCCGCTGTTCGAGTCGGAGATCGAGCCGGGATTCGCCGAGAGCTTCCAGCTGGAAGCCGTCAACGGATGGCTCATGCTGGGCGAGGCTCTCGGCGAGATGAGCGAGACCCAGACGGAGACGCTGATCTACCTGGCGCGGGAACTGGCGGACTACCTCGACGGATTCATGGAGAACTCGTCCGTCGAGGTCGCCGGCGAAGACCAGCGGGATGCCTACTTGGCCGGCGTCGACGACCAGCTCCGCGGCTATGGCCTGAGGTATTTCGGAACCCGGAACCTGGACGTCGAACGCGCCTGCCACGACGCCATCCTGACCGCGCCGGACAGTGACGGCCTGCTCTCCTCGGAGACGGGCCGGCGGCTGCTGGAAATCTGCGACGAGTACAGCGGCGAAATGCTGTCCGTCCTGCGATTGTTCCCGGAGGACTGATCAGGGGGCCGCCCTGTGAGACGCACGGGCGGTGGCAGTCAGCGTGGGACGGAGGACCGCTGCTTGAGGGCTTCGAGGAAGGCGCCGAACGCTCCGGGCGGGAAGGTGAGGGTGGCCCCGGCCGGCGCCTTGGAGTCGCGGACGGCTGTGCGGGCGGGGCGGTGCGCGATCTCGACGCAGGCATTGCCCTCGCCGCCGCCGGAGTACGAGGACTTCCGCCAGGTGTCCATCACAGCTCCTTCGCTGGACTGTTGATGAAGTCACGCGACTGATCGGGTTGGAGTGGTGCGGCCTCCACCTCGGGCGGCGGTGGTCAGCGTGGGGCGGGGGTCCGCTTGAGCGCTTCCAGGAAGGCCCCGAACGCTCCGGCCGGGAAGGTGAGGGTGCCCCTGGCCAGCGCCTTGGAGTCGCGGACGGCCATGCGGGCGGGGGAGTTCGCGATCTCCACGCAGTTGTTGCCGTCGCCGCCGCCGGAGTACGAGGACTTCCGCCAGGTGTCCATCACAGCTCCTTCGCTGGACTGTTGATGAAGTCACGCGACTGATCGGGTTGGAGTGGTGCGGCCTCCACCTCAGGCGGTGGTCGTCAGCGTGGGGCGGGGGTCCGCTTGAGGGCTTCCAGGAAGGCCCCGAACGCTCCGGGCGGGAAGGTGAGGGTGGCCCTGGCCGGGGCCTTGGAGTCGCGGACGGCTATGCGGGCGGGACGGTGCGCGATCTCCACGCAGGCATTGCCCTCGCCGCCGCCGGAGTAGGACGACTTCTGCCAGGTTCCGTGGTTGGTCATCGCCTCATAGTTCCTTCGCCAGCTTGTGGATGAAGTCGCGGGAACGTTCGGGTTCGAGCGACGCGGCTTCCAGCCTACGGAAAAGTGTTCGGAAGCGGCACAGTTGGGCCTCCGCGTCGATGAACACGGTGCCGTGGGGGCCGTCGCGCACCACGGTGTCCAGCTTCGGGATGGGGCCGCCCGCGTACACCATGGCGCTTCCTGCTCCGGCGAAACCGTCCAGCTCGAACGGGATGACGCGTACGGTGACGTGGCGAGCTTCGGAGAGTTCCAGGACGCGGCCGAGCTGGGTTCGTGCCGCGCCACGGTCACCCACTCGGATACGCAGTGCTGCCTCATGGATGACGGCCTCGTACGGGGCCGGGCGGGGGCGCTCGATGACGGCTTTCCGCCTCATCCGGTGTTCCACGCGAAGTTCCACCTCCGGCTTCGGGAACTCCGGGTTCACATAGGAGAAGAGCGCGCGTGCGTAGTCCTCGGTCTGGAGAAGCCCTGGGATGTGCAGGAAATCCACGTCCCATCGGTAGCCGGCATGGTGCTCCAGCTCGGACAGGTCGAGGTAGGCCGTAGGCAGCCGACCTCGGTATTGTTCCCACCAGCCGCGGGTGCGATCAGTCGCCATGGCGACCAGCGTCTGGATCAACGCCTCGTCGGTACAGGCGTAGTGGGCCGCGATCTGGCGGAGCCGCTCCTCGCTCACGCCCGTGAGTCCGGACTCGATATGGCTGATCTGGACGTGGCTCACTCCGAGCAGCGATGCCGCCTCGCGGGCGGTGAGTCCTGCCGAGCTGCGGAGTCTGCGCAGTTCTACCGCCAGGCGCATCTGTCGTGCGGTTGGTTCGCGCCTTGTCGTCATTGACAGCCCCTCGATGCAACGCGCCGGTGGGTGCGTCTCGTTCGGGGGCAGATTACGCGACCGACTTGCTCGACCGAAACTGTAACCCCTACCGTCAGTCACGCGACGCACACACTGCGATACCCCGGGACCCCGGAAGCGCACCGCTCCGTCATGCCACGACGGCTGCGGCAGGCCACCGCCCCCGAGCCCTCGCCACACCTTCGCCCGAACGGAGTTCACCCATGCCCGAAACCGGCCGGAGCGCCCCCACCGACCCCTGGGAGTACTCCCTCCACATCCCCAACGACCCCCGCGCCGTCACCATCAGCCGGCGCACCCTCCGCCTGATCCTCACCATGCACGGGCTGATCCGGCTCGTCGACGTCGCCGAGCTGCTCGCGGCCGAGCTGGTGTCCAACGCCGTGCGGCACACCAAGGGGCCCGCCGCGCTGCGGGTGCGCTGGGCGGCGGGGGTGCTGCGGATCGGGGCGTGGGACGCCGACCCCGCCCCGCCGGAGCCGCCGGTGCCGTTGGAGCAGGCCGGCGATCTGGAGGAAGGGAGAGGCCTCGGGCTCGTCCGGGCGTGTGCCGACCTGTGGGGATGGCAGCCGCTCGCCAGGGAGGGCAACCGGGGCAAGGTCGTCTGGTGCGAGCTCGCCGCCGCCTGAGCGGGTCAGCGCGTGACCGGCAGGGCGGAGACGAAGCGCGGTCCGTCCGCGCGGTGCTGGACCGGGAAGGTGACCTTGAGCGCGCCCTCCTGGCCGGCCACGGACAGGTGGGTGACGTACTGCAGGCCGAGGAACGCCTTCTTGGAGCCGCCCGCGGAGACGTAGGGGCGGGGCAGGTTCAGGACGAGCGGGCCGGGCCTGCCGCCGCGGTTGCCGTCGAAGAAGAGGATCCGCTGGTCGGTCAGGACCAGGTACAGCGGGCGCGGGGTGACCGTCGCCATGACCGTGCCCGCGCTCAGCACGCCGACCACGGCCGCCGTGAGCGCCTGCTTGCGGACGGAGACCGAGCCCACGCCGGCCAGGGAGGTCATCTGCACCTGCTCGCCCTGGAGCAGCAGCGGGGCGGCCGTGTCCAGAAGCTGTCTGGCGCGGCGGGAGTTGAGGGCCATGCGGGGGCTCCGTGATCTGGGGATTGGGGAGGGGCGGGCGTGCGGACGGTATGGACGCAAGGTGAACGCCAGATGTCCAACTGGTTCGCGTACGGTCAAGCGGAAGTCGTGTTATTCCCTGGTCGGCGCCACCTGCTCCCGACTGCCGGCGGTCTCGTCGGCCTGCCTTACGATGCGCCGCATGTCGCGCGCTCCCGCCTCCTCCCTGCCGCCCCCGGACTTCGAGACCGCCTCCGCCTTCCCCGAGGCCGCCTGGCTGCGGCAGGCCGCAGCGGCGCGGGACTGGGCGGCGATCCGGAACTACGTCGACGGCCTGCCGCACGGGACGGACCGCAGCTTCGCCGTCCGGGAGTTGGCGGAGGTGACCGGGGTGGAGGAGTGGCTGCGCGGCGTCGTCGCCGCCGCGCCCCACGACGTGCTCGCCCTCACCGCCCTCGGCGCCCGCGAGGTGCGGATCGGCTGGGAGATCCGGACCACGGCCCGCGCACAGCACGTCAGCCCTGAGCAGTTCGCCGGGCTGCACGCGCATCTGCGCCAGGCCGAGCAGCTGCTGATCCGGGCCACCGCGCTCGACCCGGAGTTCGACGCGGCCTGGGCGGAGCGGCTCACCACGGCCATGGGGCTCCAGCTCGGGCAGAACGAGGCACGCCGCCGCTACGACCGGCTGGCCAAGCACCACCCGCACCACTACGGCGCCCAGGGACGACTTCTCCAGCAGCTGTGCCCCAAGTGGGGCGGCAGCTGGGAGGCGGCGCACGGCTTCGCCCGGGAGTGCATGCTGGCCGCCCCCGAAGGGGCCCTGAGCGGAGGTCTGGTGGCCGAGGCGCACATGGAGCACCGGCTCGCCCTGCGCGGGCAGGAGCGCGAGCGGTACCTGCGTCAGGACCACGTGCGCGCCGAACTCGTCGAGGCCGCCGAGCGGTCCGTGTTCCACCCGGGCTTCCGGCGCGACTACGGCTGGGTCACCGCCCAGGGCTACTTCGCCGCGCTGTTCTCCCTCATGGGGGACATGCCGCGCGCCGCCGCCTGCTTCCGCGCGCTGGGCAACCTCGCCTCCCCGTACCCCTGGCGCGAACTGGGCGGGGACGCCGCCGAGACCTACATCCGCCACCGCGACACCGCCCTCGCCAGAGGCTGAGCCAGAGGCCCAGAGACCACCCATGCCGAACAGGGACCGACGATGAACCCCCAGTCCGCCGTCCACCACACCCAGGTCGACGGCATACCCACCCTCTTCGCCCACGCCGCCGGCCCCCTGCGCGCCGGACTGGTCTTCCGCGTCGGCGTCGCGGACGAGACGCTCGCCCGGTCCGGTGTCACACACCTGGTCGAGCACCTCGCCCTGCACCGCCAGGGCCTGGCCGACTACCACTTCAACGGCGCGACCAAGGCCGCGTTCACCCACTTCCACGTCGAGGGCGCCGAGCACGAGGTCGTCGCGTACCTCACCGGCGTCTGCGCCTCGCTCGCCGACCTGCCCATGGAACGGCTGGAGACCGAGAAGGAGATCCTGCGCACCGAGGAGTCGCGGCGCGAGCCCAGCCCGCTCCCGCTGTGGCGCTACGGAGCCCAGGGCCACGGCCTGGCCGGCTACCCGGAGTGGGGCGTGCGCGGCCTGCGCGCGGACGACGTACGGCACTGGGCGCAGACCTGGTTCACCCAGGGCAACGCCGCGCTGTGGATCGCCGGTGAGCGCCTGCCGGCCGGGCTGTCGCTGAAGCTGTCCGCCGGCGACCGCCATCCGCTGCCCGCCGTCACCTCCGCCCTCCCCGTCACGCCCGCCTACTTCTCCGACGGCACGGGCGGCGTCCTGCTGGACGGCGTCGTCACCGACACCGCCGCCGCCCGGCTGTACGCGGGCGTCCTGGAGCGCGAACTGTCCCGGGCCCTGCGGCAGGAGGGCGGCTACTCCTACACCACGGCGACCGACTACTCCCCCCGCCGGGACGGGTACGCGCTGGTGACCGCGTTCGCGGACGCCCTGCCCGACCGGCAGGACGCGGTGCTCGGCGGTTTCGTCGACGTCCTCGCCGCGCTCCAGGCGGGCAGGGTCGGGCAGGCCGGCCTGGACGCGGTGCGCGGTCGCGCCGACATGGCGCTGACCGCGCCCGACGCGGCCGTACGCGAGCTGCCGGGCATGGCGGAGGACCTGCTCGCCGGGCGGCCGTCGCGCACCCCGGACGAACTGCGGGCCGAGCTGTGGGCGGTGACGCCCGCGGATCTGCACGCGGTGGCCCTGGAGGCGGCGCGGACGGCGCTGATGCAGGTGCCCGCGGGCCACAGCGCCGACTGGGCCGGGTACACGGCGGCCCCGACGACCTCCCCGTACGCCGTCACCGGGCGGCGGTTCGATCCCGTGGGCGGGAACGGTGCGGCGCTGGTGGTGGGCGAGGAGGGGGTGAGTCTGGTGAGCGGGGCGGCGCACGGTTCCGGGAGGGCCGCGACGGTGCTGTACCGGTCCTGTGCCGCCGTGCTGAGCCGGCCCGACGGCGGCCGGCGGCTCATCGGCACCGACGGCATCTGCGTGGACGTCGAGCCGGCCCTGTACGGCGTCGACGCGCACACGATGGCGGTCCTCGACGCCGCGGTTCCGCCGGATGCGGTGGTGTGGCTGCCTGCCCGGCAGCAGCCGCCCCGGCCGAGACCCGCGATGCCCGGAGCGAAGGGCGCGAAGGGCGCGAAGGATGCGGAGGATGCGAAGGCCGCGGAGCGAGGAAGCGGCGCGAACCGTACGGGCCGGGGAAGCGGCGGGCGCGGCGCGGACAGTGCGGACGGGGCATCCGGCCGCCAGGGCCGGGCCGAGGCGCGGGAGCCCTCCGCGCCCACCCTTCGGACCGGGCCGCAGACGGCGGCCCTGGTCGCCTTCGGCATCCTCGCGGGCCTGTGCGGCTTCGTCGCGCTGGTGTTCACGGTCTTCGACGCCGACGATCCGGAGACCAGCGCCGGCGAATGGATCGCGGTCTCGGGCTTCCTGTGGGCGGTGACGGCCCTGGCCGCCTGGCCCGCCGTGCGGATCCTGCGCCGCACCCGGCGGGCGTGAGGCGGATCCTGCGCCGCACCCGGCGGGCGTGAGCGTGAGGCGGCCGCCCGGGCCCGTGCCCGCCCGCCGCCGGTAAGGGCGGGCCCGCCACTGCCCGTATGGGCCGGGCCCGCCACTGCCGGTAGGGGCCGGGCCCGCGACCGCCGGTAGGGGCCGGGCCCGCCCAGCGCCCGTACGGGCCGGGCCCGCCTACCGCCCGTACGGATACCCGTACGCCTGCCCCTGCGCGGGCGCCGGCGGCGCGCCGTACGGCGGTTGCGCCGTCTGCCGCGGCTGCCGGGCGTCGAAGACGGCGAACAGCAGCATGGCCGTCGCCGTCAGCAGGCACAGCACGGCGACGGTGCCCAGGACCGGGTCGCCGTCACCGGCGGACGTCCACGACGCCCAGGGGAGCGTGACGCACTCGTAGAAGACGAAGGCCGCGACGGCCCCCCAGTCCGAGACCCGGCGGCGGCGGATCGCCACGTACAGGAACGGGACCCAGATCAGCAGGCCCAGTGAACCCCAGGCCAGCGCCGACCAGGCGATTCGCTGGAGCCAGCCGGCTTCCAGACGCTTGTCCATCTCCACCCCCACCTCTGCCCCCACGGCATAGCAGGGCAAGAGTAGGGCACGGTCAGGCCGTCCTCCTCAGCGATGCGGCGATCCGCCGCGTCAGCTTCGTCGCCGTGGCGGCGCCGTTGTCGTGGCCGTCCGTCGAGAGCACGCTGACGAGGCTGGTGCCCACACGGGCGGCGACGAGCGTGGTGCCGTTCTCCCAGGAGGGGTCCGTCAGGGTGATCGTGACGGCCTCGTCGCCCAGTCCGGGCGTGGCCCGGGCGGCGACCTTCACCTTCGAATGGGTCTGGGGGTCGGTGAAGGTCCCGCACGCGGTGGCCGCGATCCTGGTCACGTCCTTCAGCACGCGCGCCGCCGTCGTGCCCCGGTAGGTGTCGATCTGCTGGGCGATCTCCTCGGACGTGTTCTTGCTGACGTAGTCGCCCTGGGCGAAGGACACACCGGTGACACCGGCGATGTCGATCCAGGAGGTGCCCTCCAGCCTGGTGCAGTCGGGCTTCGCCGGGCTCTTGGCGGCCGGCGGCTGGTAGGTGTCCCCGCTGTCGCGGGTGGCGCCGGGGTCGGAGGCGAAACCGGCCGGGAAGAACGACGCCGGGGCGAGCGCCTTCTTCAGCTGCGCGCCGGTGAACAGGCCGGCGTTCGGGTCCGCGGAGTGCGACGGGGACGCCGTGGCCTTCGCCGCGGAGGTCCCGGACGAGCCGCAGGCCGCCAGAGCGAGGGGGAGTGCGGCCACGGCCAGAACGCGGGCGGCGCGGAACGGGAGGTGCATGCGAGTCCTTCTCGAAGAGCCAGGGGGGTGGCCAGCGGACCTTACGACGCGCAGGGGATTCCCCAGGTCATGTGAAGGTCATGTACAGGTCAGAGGTGTGCCAACCGCCGGTCAAGGCGGACGGGTTCGGGCGCCCCGCGCCAGGCCGCCACCGTCCGCACGGTTGTTTTTGCCGTTGCTTGTGACAATCATGTGCTGATCAAGGGGCTCCGTTGCCCGTTCACAGAAACCGCATCGGTTACCTTGCGATCCGCTTCAGGCGCCGGGGGGTGTCCGCGGCCGGACGCAGGCGCCGCATCAAGGAGCCCAGCAACGTATTCCGGCGGACGTACGGCGCGCGACCGGCGCCGTACGCCGCCTCCGACACGCACGCGTGCCCACGGGTGCGCGTGCCCGTGCGCGCACCCGCGCACACCGTCACAGACAGGGGTGGGGATGGCCGAGCACCGGCAGTCCAGGAAGCGCAGGTACATCACGTGGGGCGTGGCCGGGGCCGCGGTCGTCGCGGGCGCGGGCATCGCCGCGCAGACCTCGATGGCCGCCACCACCTGGCCCGCGCAGAAGACCTTCACCGGCCGCGCCTTCGACACCTGCACCGCGCCCTCGCTGTCCACCATGAAGGCCTGGCACACCGGCTTCTACGGCGCCGCGGCCGTCTACGTCGGCGGCAAGAACCGCGGCTGCGCGCAGCCCAACCTGACCGCGTCCTGGGTGAAGTCGGTCAGCTCCCTCGGCTGGAAGCTCATCCCGATCTACGTCGGCGCGCAGCCACCGTGCCAGAAGAGCTCCAACCCGGAGAAGCTCACTGCCTCCACCGCCTCCTCGCTGGGCACCAGCGACGCCAAGGACGCCGTGGCCAAGGCCTCCGCGCTCGGGATGAAGGCCGGCAGCGCCATCTACCTCGACATGGAGCCGTACGACATCACCGACAAGTCGTGCAACGACGCGGTGCTCACCTATGTGCGCGCCTTCGACAAGGAGCTGCGCGCCAAGACCTACCGCGCCGGCTTCTACGGCTTCACCAGCTCCAGCGCCAAGGCCATCGCCACCGCGAGCAACAAGACCGACCTGCCCGGCAACCTCTGGTACGCCCTCTGGGACAAGACGAACACCACCACCTCCGACTGGCCCTGGGGCAAGACCCAGTTCACCAACCACAGCCGGGCCCACCAGTACATGGTGAACAGCAAGGAGTCCCACGGCGGCGTCACCCTCACCGTCGACCGCGACGCGTGGGACGCGCCCGTGGCCATCACCGGCTGACCGTCGCACAAGGACAGGGAAGCCGCGCAGGACAGGGAAGCCGCGCAGTACAGGGAAAGACGCGCAGGACAGGGGAAGGGGAGGGCGGAACGGATGAGGCTCGCGTCCCTCGGCAGGGCGGTCGTGCTGCGGCCGTACGTCAAGCTGCGGCCGTACACCGTGCGGGCCGCCCTCGCCGCGCTGCCCCTGCTCAGCCTCGGCCTGCTGTGCCCCGTACCGTCGCTGGTCATGGCGGTGCGGGGGCGCGGCGGGGCCGGCTGGTGGCCCTTCGCGGCGTTCAGCGCGGTGCTGGCGGCCTGGGTGGCCGAACTGGCCCTGACGCCCGAGGACACCCACGGGCCGCTGTTTGCGGCGGACCTGTTGCTGATCTCCCTGTCGATGGCGGGTGCCTCGGTGCACGCCTGGACGGCGTGGCCGCGGCGGTCCGGCCGCCCCTGAGCCGGGAAACGGCAAACGGCAAACGCAGGAACCGGCGGCCCGGCACCGGCCCGGTGCCGGGCCGACACGGGAGCAGGTGCCGGGCCGACACGAGAGCAGGGAGAACGTGAGCAAGCAGGTCAGGCAGGTGACGCAGAGGCGTCCGGCCCAGCAGGCGCGGGCGCGGGCGGGCGGCCCGCTCGCCGTGGCCGCGCGCGCCGCGGCCCGGCGGCTGCGGTCACTGCGCGGACGTACCCTCGCGCTCGCGGCGGGCGCGGTCGCCGTCGCCGGCGCACTCGCCGTGACCGTGTACCTGCTCTCCGGGCACGACGACCGCCCGCCGGTCCCGGACACCCGCGCCCGGCACTACACCGAGACCGACGCCTGCCTGCTCACCGGGAAGGACGGCATCACCGCCGGCACCACGGCCGCCGAGGTCTGGCAGGGCATGCAGGACGCCTCCCGCACCACCCACGCCCGGGTCAGCTACGGCCAGGTGACCGGGGAGCAGAGCGCCGGCAACGCACGCCCGTTCCTCAACGGGATGCTCCAGCGCTCCTGCGACGTCGTCCTCGCCGTGGGCCGGCCGGAGGTCACCGCGGCCGGCGACACGGCACCGCGGTACAAGAAGGTCGGCTTCGTACTGGTCGGCGGCGGACACGCGGGCGGGAACGTCACCACGGTGCGCACCGGCGACGGGCTGCGCGCCGATGTGGCCGCCGCCGTCGAACGGGCGGTGCGCGCCCGCGGCTGAGCCGTCCGGGACACCGGGCGGTGCCCGGGACACCCGGGGAATCGTCGGTCCAATGGGTTGGCCGGAGCCTGCTCGCTGCCTAAGATCGATCACCGCAAGACCTTGTGCACCGCCGCACAATCTCCTCAGGAGGCTCCCTTGCATCGCCGTCGTCGCACCGCGCTCGTCCTGTCCGCCGCGCTGGCCGCGGCGGCCCCCCTCCTCACGGCCTGCGGAAACGACGCGCATCCGGGCGCCGCGGCCGTCGTCGGCGGGGAGCGCATCACCGTCTCGCAGCTGCAGAGCAGGGTGGACGAGGTGCGCCGGGCGCAGCGGGCGGCGGTGCCCGACGCCGCGCAGTACGAGCAGATCGTCGCCAAGACCGGCACCCTGGCCCGGAACACGCTGCACCAGATGGTCCTCGACCGGGTGCTGGACCGGGCCGCCCGGGACGCGGGCGTCACGGTCGGCCCTCGCGAGGTGCAGCAGATGCGGGCGGGCCTGGAGCAGCGGGCCGGCGGCGCCAAGGCGCTGGAGAACGTCTGGCTCCAGCAGTACGGGGTGCCGCCGCGGCGCCTCGACGAGAACATGCGCCGGCAGGTGGAGGCGCAGAAGCTCGCGGCCAAGCTGGGCACCGACACCAGTCGGCCCGCCTTCTGGAAGGCCCTGTCCGCCGCCTCCGCGGAGCTGGGCGTCGACCTCAACCCGCGCTACGGCAGCTGGGACGTGCAGAAGAGCAGCCGGGTGGACGCCAGGACCCCGTGGCTGCGCGACGTCACGGCGACGGCGGCGCAGACCCCGGCGTAGCGGCGCCCGGCCCTCGCGGGCGGTTCCCGAACGGCTTCCGGGCAGCGCCTCCGGGCGGCCCTTCCGGGCGGCTTCGGGGCCGTACGGAGCCGTGGGTTACGTTCGGAGCGTGAACACCTCCAGCGTGACCGACCCCGTCTCCCCGGCCGCCGGCGCCGGCCGTGTCGTCCTGCTCACCACCAGTCACCGGGTCGCCCCGGGCCTGCTGTCCTGGCCCGCGTGGCGGGCCCTGCACGCGGCCGACCGGGTGCTGTGCGCGGACGGCGCGCACCCGCAGCTGCCGTATCTGCGCGAGGCCGGCATCACCGTGGACGAGGCGTCGCCGAGCGCGGAGGAACTGGTCGGCGCCTGCGCCGGAGGGCGCACGGTGGTGGTCGTGGCCACCGGCGAGGGAGAGCCCGCGCTGACCGACGGCCTCGCCCGGCTGGCCGGGTCCGGCCGCGTCGCCCTGCCCGAGCTGGAACTGCTTCCCGCCTCCTACGACCTGCCCGGCGCCCGCCTGCTCGACCTGGTCCAGGTCATGGACCGCATCCGCGCCGAGTGCCCCTGGTCGTCCCGGCAGACCCACGAGGGCCTGGCGAAGTACGCCATCGAGGAGGCGTACGAGCTGGTGGAGTCGATCGAGGACGGCGACCGGGAGGAGCTGCGCGAGGAACTGGGCGACGTACTGCTCCAGGTCGTCTTCCACGCCCGTATCGCCGAGGAGGACCCCGAGGCGCCGTTCTCGGTGGACGACGTGGCCGCCGGCATCGTGGCCAAGCTGATCCACCGCCATCCGCACGTCTTCGGCGAGGAGACGGCCGCCACCCCGGAGGAGGTCAAGGAGCACTGGCTGCGCACCAAGGCCGAGGAGAAGCGGCGCACGTCCGTCACCGACGGCGTCCCCCTCGGCCAGCCCGGCCTCGCCCTGGCCGCGAAACTGGCGTCCCGGGTGCGTACGGCGGGCCTGGACGTGCCGTTCCCGCGGGGCGAGGGCGTCGGCTACGAACTCCTCGCCCTGGCCGCCCGCGCCGAGGCGCAGGGCGTGGACCCGGAGGCGGCCCTGCGCGCGGCGGCCCGCGCCTACCGGGACGCCATCAAGGACACGGAACGATCCTGAGCCCCGGTCCGGGAAGGCCAGGACGGGCAGGGACGGGCCGGGACAGGGCGGGCGGCCCGGCGGGTGGTACGGCACCCGGTGGGCGGCCCGGGGGGTACGGCAGCCAGTGTGGGCTCGGCGGGCACGGCACCCGGTGGCGGCCCGGCGGGTACGGCGCCCGGTGGGCGGCCCGGGGGCCCGGCCCCCCGTGGGCGGTCCGGCGGCTAGGGTCGGCCCCATGCACGACCAGCCCCCCGCCGGCCCGGACGCCCCGCCCGCCCTGTTCACCTGGGAGTTCGCGAGCAACCCCTATCCCGCGTACGCCTGGCTGCGCGAGCACGCCCCCGTGCACCGCACCCGGCTGCCCAGCGGGGTCGAGGCATGGCTGGTCACCCGGTACGCCGACGCCCGGCAGGCGCTGGCCGACCAGCGGCTGAGCAAGAACCCCGCGCACCACGACGAGCCCGCGCACGCCCGGGGCAGGACCGGCATCCCCGGCGAGCGCAAGGCGGAGCTGATGACGCATCTGCTCAACATCGACCCGCCGGACCACACCCGTCTGCGCCGGCTGGTCAGCAAGGCGTTCACCCCCCGCCGCGTCGCCGAGTTCGCGCCGCGCGTGCAGGAGCTGGCCGACGACCTCATCGGCCGGTTCGCGCGGCGCGGCACCGCCGACCTCATCCACGAGTTCGCCTTCCCGCTGCCCATCTACGCCATCTGCGACATGCTCGGCGTGCCCCGCGAGGACCAGGACGACTTCCGGGACTGGGCGGGCATGATGATCCGCCACGGCAAGGGCCCGCGCGGCGGCGTCGCCCGCTCGGTGAAGAAGATGCGCGGCTACCTCGCCGAACTGCTCCACAACAAGCGCGAGGCCCTGTCCGCCGAGCCCGCCCCCGGCGAGGACCTCCTCTCCGGCCTGATCCGCGCCTCCGACCACGGCGAGCACCTCACCGAGAACGAGGCCGCGGCGATGGCCTTCATCCTGCTGTTCGCGGGGTTCGAGACCACCGTCAACCTCATCGGCAACGGCACCTACGCCCTGCTCACCCACCCCGCGCAGCGCGAACTCCTGCAGCGGTCCCTGGCCGCGGGCGAGCGGGACCTGCTGGCAAGCGGCGTGGAGGAACTCCTGCGCTACGACGGACCCGTGGAGCTGGCCACCTGGCGGTTCGCCACCCGGCCGCTCACCATCGGCGGACAGGACATCGCACCCGGCGACCCGGTCCTGGTCGTCCTCGCCGCCGCCGACCGGGACCCGGCACGGTTCACCGGCCCCGACACCCTCGACCTGGCCCGGCGCGACAACCAGCACCTGGGCTACGGCCACGGCATCCACTACTGCCTCGGCGCCCCGCTGGCCCGGCTGGAGGGGCAGACCGCCCTCGCCACCCTCCTCACCCGGCTGCCGGACCTCCGGCTCGACGCCGACCCGGCCGAGCTGCGCTGGCGCGGCGGGCTCATCATGCGGGGACTGCGCACCCTGCCCGTCCGTTTCACCCCGGAAAGCCCCCGGACGCGTACACCCTGAGCCCTCGGCGCGCACACCCTGAGCCCCGATGCCCACACCCTGAGCCACCGGGCGCCTGCACCCCCCGCCGCGCGAACGGAAGCTGACACACGTTCAACTATGTGATCTTCACGTGATCTGTGCGGCATTAACTTGTGACAAGTGATCGTCAGCCGCTATCTTCACGCATCAGCGCGGCCCGGCGCACCGTCGGCCGCGCCGGTCACCGCTGTCCCACGAAAGGTCTCCGCATGCTCTCCGGGAACGGTCGTCACCGTCGCCCCCGTCAGGCTCCGGCCCTCCTCGTCGCCGCCGGGGTGACCGGATCCGCCATCGCCATCCCGCTGCTGGGGGCGAGCGGCGCGAGCGCGGCCGACGGCACCACCTGGGACAAGGTGGCGGAGTGCGAGACCGGGGGCTCGTGGAGCGCCGACAACGGCAACGGCTACTACGGCGGCCTGCAGCTGACGCTGGAGGACTGGGAGGCGTACGGCGGCCTGGACTTCGCGCCGAGCCCCGACCAGGCCAGCCGGTCCCAGCAGATAGCCGTGGCCGAGAAGATACTCGCCGACCGCGGCCCCGGCGCCTGGCCGACCTGCGGTCTGCTCGCCGGGCTCGGCAAGGACTCCGGCACGGCCGACGTCGACACCGGCGTGGGCGACAACCCCTCCACCTCGCCCGGTTCGAGCGACAAGTCCCAAGGCTCCGGATCGTCCAAGGGGTCCGGTTCGTCCAACTCGTCCACGGTCAAGGACCCCGGCCTGTCCGACTCCTCGTCCGATGACACCGGTTCATCCGGATCCTCCGCGAACTCCACCGGTTCACCCGATTCCTCCGGTTCGCCGGACGGCTCCTCCGCCAAGCCCTCCCCGACGGCCTCCTCGCCCGCCGGCCAGGACGGCTCCGCCGCTGCCGGCGCGCCCGCCCAGGGTGACCGGGCCGGCGGTGCCACCACCTCTCCCTCGGTGAGCCCCGGAACCGACAAGCCGGACAACTCCGAACAGATCGTGGGTTCTTCCGCCCTGGTGGACACCGGGGCGCTCGGCGCCGGCCGGCACCGCGGCGGCAGCGCCGAGGAGGATCCGGAGGAGAGCCTCACGGCGGCCTCCTCCGGCCGTCACGCCTCGCGGGACGGCGACGGCGCGCACACGCTCTCCGAGGACTACTACACCGTCCGCTCCGGCGACTCCCTCGCGTCCATCGCCGACTCCCTTGCGGTGGAGGGCGGATGGCGCGCGCTCTACGAGGCCAACGAGTCGGCCATAGGATCCGACCCGAACCACATCTCCGCCGGTCAGACCCTGGATGTCCCGGTCCAAAACACCCGGAACTAGGCCGAGTTCACGTCACACTTCGCACCGAATGTCCCTTTCGGTGAAAGTGTGGGATGAGTCTCAGAAGCCGTGATCGTCTTTGAAATCCGGGCGATCACATGTCTACGGTCGTGACCGTTCGCCACCGCGAGCCCCGGCTGCCGCAACGCCGAATCCTGCCAGCGGCCGCACGGGAACAGTCGTCGCGTCACGCGCCGCAGGCAGGAGCGGGGGACCCAAGGTAAGTGCCGCGCCGGGCAGTTCGCCGGAGCGGCTGGGGGTGAAGCCGTGCCTCGCACGAGAGGCACGGCCGGGCAACTCAACCGGCCCGAACCCGACAGCTCACCTCGCAGGCGTCGGTGAGGGGATCCATCCATGCTGTTTTCCGGCAAGGGCAAGCACCGCCGTCCGTCCAAGGCCACCCGCGCCGTCGCGCTCGCCGGTGTCACCGGCGCCGCCGTCGCCGCTCCGCTGATGGCCGCCGGCAACGCCTCCGCCGCCACCGCCTCCGAGTGGGACACGGTCGCCCAGTGCGAGTCCGGCGGCAACTGGTCCATCAACACCGGCAACGGCTTCTACGGCGGCCTGCAGTTCACCAACTCCACCTGGGCCGCGTACGGCGGCACCGCCTACGCCCCGCGCGCCGACCTCGCCTCCAAGTCGCAGCAGATAGCCGTCGCCGAGAAGGTGCTGGCGGGCCAGGGCAAGGGCGCCTGGCCGGTCTGCGGCAAGGGCCTGTCCGGCGCCGCCTACACCGGCGGCTCCGCCGCCCCGTCCTCGGGCCAGAGCAAGAGCACCGCCAAGAGCGGCACGGCCACCCGCTCCACCGAGCAGCGGGCGGGCCGCTCCGCCACGCGTCCGGCCCCGAAGAAGACCGTCACCACCCCGACCGGCAAGAAGGTCGCGAAGGGCGACGGCGAGTACAAGGTCGTCTCCGGCGACACCCTCAGCACCATCGCCGCCGAGCACCACGTCAAGGGCGGCTGGGCGAAGCTCTTCGAGCTGAACAAGGACATCGTCCAGGACGCCGACCTCATCTACCCGGGCCAGCAGCTGCACCTGAAGTGACGGCCCGCCGGTAGCCCGGCACCACAGGCCCCCACGGCGGCGGCACCCACCGCGGGGTCCCGCGGGCCCGTCCCCCGTCCCCACGGGCTCCCCGCCCCGGTGCGTTCTCCCCCGTACGCACCGGGGCGGGGCTTTTCCTTTCCTTCTCCTCGTGCTCCTCGCGGCTTCTTCCGGCCGGTTTCCCTCTCTTGTTTGTTCCGGACGGGAACAATGGGTACCGTCACCCTGTCCACGGGACGGTCGGTCGGCCGGCCGACGGCCCGGGACGGTTAGGCTCTAGTCGCAAGGCACTCCAGCCGTGCACCTCAAGCGTCACATCCAAGAAGGAGATGCTCGTGCCGTCCATCGACGTCGTCGTAGCCCGGGAAATCCTGGACTCCCGAGGCAACCCCACGGTCGAGGTCGAGGTCGGCCTCGACGACGGCAGCACGGGTCGTGCCGCCGTCCCGTCCGGCGCCTCCACGGGCGCCTTCGAGGCCATCGAGCTCCGCGACGGTGACCCGAACCGCTACCAGGGCAAGGGCGTCGAGAAGGCCGTCCTCGCCGTCATCGAGCAGATCGGCCCGGAGCTGGTCGGCTACGACGCCACCGAGCAGCGCCTGATCGACCAGGCCATGTTCGACCTGGACGCCACCGACAACAAGGGCTCCCTCGGCGCCAACGCCATCCTCGGCGTCTCGCTCGCCGTCGCCCACGCCGCCTCCGAGGCCAGCGACCTGCCCCTGTTCCGCTACCTGGGCGGCCCGAACGCGCACCTGCTGCCGGTGCCGATGATGAACATCCTGAACGGCGGCTCGCACGCCGACTCCAACGTGGACATCCAGGAGTTCATGATCGCCCCGATCGGCGCGGAGTCCTTCTCCGAGGCGCTGCGCTGGGGGGCCGAGGTCTACCACACCCTGAAGAAGGTCCTGAAGAGCAAGGGCCTGGCCACCGGCCTCGGCGACGAGGGCGGCTTCGCCCCCAACCTCGGCTCCAACCGCGAGGCCCTCGACCTCATCCTCGAGGCCATCAAGGAGGCCGGCTACGCCCCCGGCCAGCAGATCGCCCTCGCGCTCGACGTCGCCGCCTCCGAGTTCTACAAGGACGGCAAGTACCTCTTCGAGGGCAAGGAGCGCTCCGCCGCCGAGATGACGGAGTACTACGAGGAGCTCGTCGCGGCCTACCCGCTCGTCTCCATCGAGGACCCGCTGTTCGAGGACGACTGGGCCGGCTGGAAGGTCATCACCGACAAGCTCGGCGACAAGGTCCAGCTCGTCGGCGACGACCTGTTCGTCACCAACCCCGAGCGCCTCGCCCGCGGCATCGAGGAGGGCACCGCCAACGCCCTGCTGGTGAAGGTCAACCAGATCGGCTCGCTCACCGAGACCCTGGACGCCGTCGAGCTGGCCCAGCGCAACGGCTTCAAGTGCATGATGTCGCACCGCTCCGGCGAGACCGAGGACGTCACCATCGCCGACCTGGCCGTCGCCACCAACTGCGGCCAGATCAAGACCGGCGCCCCGGCCCGCTCCGAGCGCGTGGCCAAGTACAACCAGCTGCTGCGCATCGAGGAGATCCTCGACGACGCCGCGGTGTACGCCGGCCGCTCGGCCTTCCCGCGCTTCAAGGGCTGAGCTCCAAGGGCTGAGCTTCAGGGGCTGAGCTTCAGGGGCTGAGCCGATCAGCCGCTGAGGGCCGAGCCTCAGCCGGTCGTACGTACGTCCCCGTACCGGTCCCGTACCGTGTCCGGGGACGTACGCGCGTGAAGGACGTGAAGGACCACCGCGAGGGACGGGAACGGAAGGCGGGACGATGGCTGGCAGGGACCGGGACCGGTTCTCCACCGCGACCAGGCTGAGGCTGCTCGGCGAGCAGACCGCGGCCCGGGTCTACCGCTCCCAGACCCGGCGGCAGGCCCGCCGCTCCCGGCTCACCGGACGCGCCGCGCTGCTCGCGCTGGTGGTCTGCTCACTGGTGGTGGCGCTGGCCTACCCGATGCGCCAGTACGTCTCCCAGCGCGCCGAGATCGCCGATCTGCGCCACGACAGGCAGCAGGCCCAGCAGAGGGTGGAACAGCTGCGCGACCTCAAGGCACGCTGGCAGGACGACGCGTACGCCGAGCAGCAGATCCGGCAGCGGCTGCACTACGTGATGCCCGGGGAGACCGGGTACACCGTGGTCGACCCGGGGCCGGCCCGGCAGTCGCGCACCGAGCGGGAGACGGCCCGCCGCCCCTGGTACACGAACGTCTGGTACGGCGTCGACAAGTCCGACGCCGCCCACCGGTGAACGCAGAGAGAGATCTTCGTACAGGCATGGAAACACCCCCGCCGCCCACCGAGCGCACCGCACCCACCGACGCGGACGTGGAGGCGTTCAAGCAGCAGCTCGGACGGCCGCCGCGCGGCCTGCGCGCCATCGCGCACCGCTGCCCCTGCGGACAGCCGGACGTCGTGGAGACCGCGCCGCGGCTGCCCGACGGCACGCCCTTCCCGACGCTGTACTACCTGACGTGCCCGCGCGCCGCGTCGGCCATCGGCACGCTGGAGGCCGAGGGCGTGATGAAGGAGATGACCGAGCGGCTGGCCACCGACCCCGAGCTCGCCGCGGCCTACCGCGCCGCGCACGAGGACTACATCCGCCGCCGTGACGAGATCGAGGAGCTGACCGGTTTCCCGAGCGCGGGCGGCATGCCCGACCGGGTCAAGTGCCTGCACGTCCTGGTCGCCCACTCGCTGGCCGCCGGGCCGGGCGTGAACCCGCTGGGCGACGAGGCGATCGCCCTGCTGCCCGAGTGGTGGCGCAAGGGGCCGTGCGTGACGGTGCCCGCGGACCACGAGGAGACCGGGGAGGGGGACCGGTGACCCGGGTCGCCGCCGTCGACTGCGGCACGAACTCCATCCGGCTGCTCGTCGCGGACGCCGACCCCGCCACCGGCGAGCTGGTCGAGCTGGACCGGCGCATGACGATCGTGCGGCTCGGCCAGGGCGTGGACCGCACCGGACGGCTCGCCCCCGAGGCGCTGGAGCGGACCTTCGCGGCCTGCCGCGAGTACGCCGGGATCATCGAGCGGCACGGCGCCGAGCGGCTGCGCTTCGTGGCCACCTCCGCCTCCCGGGACGCCGAGAACCGGGACGAGTTCGTGCGCGGCGTGGTGGACATCCTGGGCGTCGAACCGGAGGTGATCACCGGCGACCAGGAGGCCGAGTTCTCCTTCACGGGCGCGACCAAGGAACTGACGGGGCGTGCGGACCTCGCCCGGCCCTTCCTGGTGGTGGACATCGGCGGCGGCTCCACGGAGTTCGTCGTGGGGAGCGAACACGTGAGCGCCGCCCGCTCGGTGGACGTGGGCTGCGTGCGCATGACGGAGCGTCATCTGGTCCGGGACGGGGTGGTGAGCGACCCGCCCACCGAGAAGCAGATCGCCGCGATGCGGGCCGACATCGAGGCGGCCCTGGACCTCGCCGAGGAGACGGTCCCGCTGCGCGCGGCGCACACGCTGGTGGGCCTGGCCGGGTCGGTGACGACGGTGTCGGCCATCGCCCAGGACCTGCCCGAGTACGACTCGGCGGCCATCCACCACTCCCGCGTCTCCCACGACCGCGTCCGCGAGATCACCGAGCACCTGCTGCGCTCCACGCACGCCGAGCGCGCGGCGATCCCGTCCCTGCACCCGGGCCACGTCGACGTCATCGGCGCCGGCGCCCTGATCCTCCTGGCGATCATGGAACGGATCGGCGCCCAGGAGGTCGTCGTCAGCGAACACGACATCCTGGACGGAATCGCCTGGTCGGTGGCCTGACCGGTCGGTGACCTGACCGGCCGCCTGACCGGTCACAGGTTGCGGCGGACGTCCCGCCGGCCGCCCACCTCGGCGGAGGGGCCGGGCTCAGGACCCCTCGGTCCCGGGCCGGCCCCTTCCGCGGTCCCGTGCGGGCCCGGGCCGGCCGGCTTGCGCGGTGCTCACTCGCCCTCGTCGGGCCGGACGTGGTCGTGGGTGACGTGGCGGGAGCGCAGGAGCAGCTCGCCGTCCTCGCCCCGGACCAGGACGTCGTGGACGACACAGCTCGGGCCGAACTCGGGCTCCTTGACGCCGGCATGGACGGTGAGCACCAGGCAGTAGCTCGTCGCCGTGACCGAGCCGTCGGGCGCCTGGCTCAGCGCCACCTGGTTGAACCAGTGCCGGCGCTGGATCCTGCGGGCGTCGAACTTGCGGTGGAAGTCCTCCAGGACGGCGCGGATCCCGGCACGGGTGTGCGCGGCGGGCAGCGTGGGGGAGTGCCTGAACTCGCCGTCCTCCGTGAAGGTCGCGGCGTAGCCGGCGAAGTCGCGGCCGTCCAGCTTCTGCATCTGGTGGCCGTAGAACGACAGGACCTCTGCGTACAGGCCGGTGGGAAGCGCGGTGATGGTCATGCGGCAACGGTCGCGCCGTGGCCTCGAAGCCCGCTCGAGCCGGGTTCGAGCGGCCCCTGTCAGCCTCGTCCCATGAGCACCGTGACAGTGATCGGGGCGGGCACGATCGGCCTGGGATGGATCCATCTGTTCAGCGCCCGCGGGCTGACCGTACGGGTCAACAGCCGCAGGCCCGACGCCCCGCGCGTCGTGCGCGAGGGGCTCGGACTGTTCTCCCCGGACCGGGCGGACGAACTGGCGGCGCGGATCGAGTACGAGCCGGACGTCGGCCGCGCGGTGACCGGGGCCGACCTCGTCTCCGAGAACGCCCCCGACGACCTGCCGCTCAAGCAGCGGCTGTTCGCCGAGATCGGCGAGGCCGCACCGGACCACGCCCTCGTGCTGTCCTCGACGTCGAAACTCCTGCCCGACGACCTGACCCGGGACATGCCCGGACCGGGCCGGCTGGTCGTCGCCCATCCGTTCAACCCGCCGCACATCGTTCCGCTGGTCGAGGTGCTCGGCGGGGAACGCACCGACCCGGGGGCGATCGAGCGGGCGGTGGCCTTCCTGGAGTCGGTCGGACGGACCCCGGTCGTGCTGCGCAGGGCGCTGCCCGGCTTCGCCGCCAACCGGCTCCAGTCGGCGCTGCTGCGCGAGAGCATCCACCTGGTCCTCGAAGGCGTGGTGACCGTCGAGGAGCTCGACCGGATCGTCACCGGCTCGATCGGGCTGCGCTGGTCCACCGTCGGACCGTTCCACGCGTTCCACTTGGGCGGCGGGCCGGGCGGCCTGCGCAAGTGGCTCGAGCATCTCGGCAGCGGCCTCGAACAGGGCTGGCGCGGCCTCGGAGAGCCCGCCCTGACCCCCGAGGCCGTGCGGACCGTGGTCGAACAGACCGAAGCCGCCTACGGCCACCGGAGCTACGCCGAGCTGGTCCGGGACCGGGACGACCGGCACCACGCCGTCCTGGCCGCCCTGGGGCGGACCGGGCAGCCCCGGAAGGCCCAGGAGGAGACGAAGTGATGCGTGCCGTGCAGTTCGACCGGTACGGGGATCCCGACGTCCTGTACGTCGCCGAGCGCCCCGTCCCCGAGCCCGGCCCGGGCCAGGTGAGAATCGCCGTCGAGGCCGTCAGCGTGGGCCACGCGCAGATCCAGATGCGGCGCGCGGTCTTCCCCGCGCCGATGTGGAAGCCCGTCTTCCCCGTCGTCCTCGGCGGTGACGTGGTCGGCAGGATCACCGCGGTGGGACGCGGCGTCACGGTCCTGCGCCCGGGGGACCGGGCCGGCGCCTTCACTCTGTACGGCGCCTACGCCGAGCAGGTCGTCGTCGACGCCGGCACCGTCGTGCCCGTACCCGAGGAGCTGGACGCCGCCGAGGCCGCGGTCCTCCCCGGCACCGGACTGATCGCCCTCGGCGTCTGCCGGAGCGGGCGGCCGGCCAAGGGCGAGACGGTGCTGGTGCACGCCGCGGCCGGGGGCGTGGGCCACATCGCGGTCCAGCTCGCCCGGGCGGCCGGGGCCGGCCGGGTCATCGGCACGGCGGGCGAGGCCGGCAAGCGCGCGTTCGCCCGCGCCGTGGGTGCCGACGCCGTCGTCGACCACCGCTCACCCCACTGGGCCGAGGAGGTCCGCGAACTCACCGGGGGACGCGGACCCGACGTGATCCTGGACGGCATCGGCGCCGGGGTCCTGCGGCAGGGCGTCGACCTGCTCGCCCCAGGCGGCCGGCTGGTGTTCTACGGCTCGTCCGGCGGCGAGCTGGAGATACCGCGGGTGTCGGTGATGGACCTCATCGGCATCAAGTACGTCACCGGCTTCGCACTGTCCGCCTGGCGGCTCGGCCGCCCGCACGAGTACGCGGCGGGCGTCGCCGAACTCACCCGGCTGCTGCTCGACGGACAGGTGAAGTCCGCCGTGCACGCCCGGCTGCCCCTGGAGCGGGCCGCCGAGGCGCACACCGTCCTCGAGGCCAGGGCCCAGCTGGGCCGGGTCGTCCTCATTCCCTGACCCGGCCCGATCTCCGTCCCGGGCCCGATCTACGTCCCGGCCCGATCTCCGTCCCGGGCCGCGTTCGCCGGCACGCCGGAGTCCGCACGCCGGGAGCCGGCGTGCCGGAAGTCCGTGTGCCGGGAGTCCGCACGCCAGGAGCGGCGTGCCGGGAGTCCGCGCGCCAGGAGTCGGCGTGCCGGGAGTCCGTGTTCAAAGAGTTCCGTGTTCCCACAGTGAGAAGGAGACCTGTCCCATGACCTCGTCGCGTCAGCACGTGATACGTCTGACCACCGCGTCCGCCCTCGCCCTCGGGGCCGTCACGAGCCTGGGCACCAGCGCGCACGCCGCGAACGTGGACGTGCCGTACGAGTGCCGCACCTACGTGCAGGGCAACACCCACCCGGTCTACGACTACCGGCGCGGGTTCGACGTCACCGTGCCGTCCTCGGTCCGTGCGGGCAAGAAGTTCCAGGCCACGTACGACCCGGCCCCGATCACCGCCTTCGCCCAGTACAACAAGACCGTCACCGACGTACGGGTCGCCTACCGGATCCCGGACGGCGCCAAGGTCAAGAAGGTGAGGCTCACCGGAGGCAGCGGCCTCGGCCACTCCACCCTCAAGGTCAAGGTCGAGGGCAAGGACATCGTCGTCAGCGCCTCCGGCCCGTTCGAGGGCGGTGTCGAGTTCGACCTGCCGACGCTGAAGGTCGTCTACAAGGCGCCGAAGGCCACGGGTACGCTCAACTTCGGCCCTGGCGGCTCGAGTTACGAGAAGCCCGGCTTCTACTGGTACCGCTACCAGCCGATCCTGGACGAGTGGGGCCCGTTCCAGTGCTTCCCCGACCCGGCCAAGCCCCCGACCGTGCTGGCCAGCACGCAGGTCAAGAAGTAGCAAGCAGCGACGAGCGAAAGTGGGAGACGCATGCCCAAGGCCGTAGCCATTCACCAGTTCGGCGGGCCGGACGTACTGGGACTCATCGACGTTCCCGAGCCGGTGCCGGCCGCCGGCCAGGTGACGGTCCGGGTGCGGGCCGTCGGGGTCAACGGGTTCGACTGCCGGGTGCGGTCCGGCGGCATGCGGGGGCGTTATCCGGTCGAGTTCCCGCAGATCATCGGCAACGAGTTCGCCGGGGTCGTCGAGCGGACCGGACCGGAGGTGACCGGGTTCGCGCCCGGCGACGAGGTGCTGGGGTTCGCCGTCATGCGGTCCGGCACCGAACTGCTCGCCGTCGGCGCGGACCAGATCACCGCCAAACCGCCCCAGCTGTCGTGGGAGGTCGCGGGGTCGCTCTCGGCCGTCGGACAGACCGCCGGCATCGCCCTGGACGCACTGCGCGTCGGCCGGGGCGACACCGTGCTGGTGCACGCCGCGGCCGGCGGCGTGGGCAGCCTCGCCGTCCAGCTCGTCCGCGAGCGGGGCGGCACGGCGATCGGCAGCGCCGGCGAGCACAACCACGAGTTCCTGCGGTCGCTGGGCGCGCTGCCCGTCGCCTACGGTCCGGGCTTCGCCGACCGGGTGCGCGCCCTCGCCCCGGACGGCGTGGACGCGGCCCTCGACTGCCACGGTGGGCCGGAGGCGCTCGCCGTGTCGCTCGAACT
The DNA here is from genome assembly GCF_044903565.1 of Streptomyces sp. NPDC004065. NCBI lineage: Bacteria > Bacillati > Actinomycetota > Actinomycetes > Kitasatosporales > Streptomycetaceae > Streptomyces > Streptomyces sp. NPDC004065. Next base: position 131,674 of record NZ_JBJDQT010000020.1, read on the forward strand.
CGTCGCGGACCGCGGCCGGATCGCCACCACCGCCAACTTCCGCGCCGCCGCCCAGGAAGGCATCGTCATGCCGCGGGTGGAGCGGTCCGCCGAGCGGCTCGCCGCCCTGGCCGCGCTGTGCGCCGAGGGCCGGCTGCGGCCGCACGTCGAGGCCGTCTTCCCCTTCGCCAAGGCGGCCGAGGCCCACCACAGGCTCGAGCAGGGCCATGTGCGCGGCAAGCTCGTCCTGGTGCCGGACCAGTGACCACGGCTCCCGTCCGGCCGGGCGGCCCGGTGCACGAGGGGCATCCACGGCGCTGGGCCGTCCTCGCGGTGATGGTCCTCAGCCTGATGAGCATCATCCTCGACAACACCGTGCTCAACGTGACGCTGCGCACCCTCACCGACCCGCGGCACGGCCTCGGCGCCTCGCACAGCCAGGTCGAATGGGTGCTCAGCGCCTACACCCTGGCCTTCGCGGCGACACTGTTCACCTGGGGTGTGCTCGGTGACCGGATGGGCCGCAGACGCGTACTCCTGCTGGGCCTCGGCCTGTTCGGACTCTCGTCCCTGGCCGGGGCCTACGCCGGCTCCCCGGAGCAGCTCGTCGCCGCCCGCGCCTGCATGGGCGTGAGCGGCGCGGCGGTCCTGCCGAGCACCCTCGCCACCATCGCCGCCGTCTTCCCGCTGCAGGAGCGCCCCAAGGCCCTCGGGATCTGGGCCGCCTCGGTCGGCTTCGCCCTCGGCATCGGGCCCGTCACCGGCGGGCTGCTCCTCGCCCGCTTCTGGTGGGGCTCGGTCTTCCTGGTCAACGTGCCGATCGTGGCGGTCTGCCTGGTCGCGGTCGTGCTGCTGGTCCCCGAGACCCGGGGCGCCGCCGGCAAACGCGTCGACGCGGCCGGGCTGCTGCTGTCCATCGCCGGTCTCGTGCTGCTCGTCCACGCGGTCATCGAGGCCGGCCGGACCGGCGGGCTCGCCCGGCCCACGGTCTGGGGCACCGGCCTGGCGGGCCTCGGCCTGCTCGGCGTGTTCCTCTGGCACGAACGCCGTACCGCCGAACCCTCGCTGGAGCTCGGCTTCTTCCGGCTCAAGGCGTTCTCCACCGCCGTCGCGGCCGTCGGCTTCGTCAGCTTCGCGATGATGGGCTTCCTCTTCTTCAGCGCCTTCTACCTGCAGAGCGTGCGTGGCTACACCCCGCTGCAGGCCGGGAGCTGTACCGTGGCGCTGGCCGTCGCGAACGTGGTCTGCGGCCCGCTCAGCACGGTCCTGGTGCGCTCGATCGGCCCCCGGAACGTGTGTGCGGCGGGCATGCTGGCCGTGGCCGCCTCACTCTCCGGAGTCGTCCTCGTGACCCAGCACGCTCCCCTGTGGCTGATCCTCGTCCTGTTCGCCGCGCTGGGAGCCGGCGTAGCCTGCGTCATGCCGACCGCGGCCGTGTCCATCATGAACGCGATCCCGCGCGAGAAGGCGGGCGTGGCCTCCGCGATGAACAACACCGTGCGCCAGCTGGGCGGCGCCCTGGGCGTCGCGGTGCTCGGTTCCGTCCTGGGCGCCGCCTACCGCAGCGGCATCGAGGACGAGCTGGCCGTACTGCCGCCCTCCGCGCGGCACGAGGCCGGCGAGTCCCTGGACGCCACGCTCCTGGCCGCCGGCCGGCTGGGAGTGAGCGGACTGGCCGGTCCCGCACGGCAGGCCTTCGTGGACGCCATGCATCTGGCCGCCGGGGCAGCCGCCGTGGTCGCCCTGGCGGGGGCCCTCGCCGTGCTCCGCTGGCTGCCCTCCACCACCCCGCAACAGCCGCCCGCGGCGGGCCCCGTGCCCGGCCGGGCACGTACCGACCGAACCAAGGCCCAAGGAAGCTGACATGCCTTTCACCCCTGACGAGCTCGAGTACCTCGCCTCCCAGAACCTCGGCCGGCTGGCCACCGTGGCGCCCGACGGCCAGCCCCAGGTCAATCCCGTCTCCTTCCGGATCAACACCGAGACCGGCACCATCGACATCGGCGGGCACAACCTGACGGCCAGCAAGAAGTTCCGCAACATCGGCAAGCACGACCAGGTCGCCTTCGTCGTCGACGACCTGATCTCCACCCAGCCGTGGAACGTACGCGGTGTCGAAGTGCGCGGCCGGGCCGAGGCACTGACCGACGCCCAGCCGCCGCACCCGTACTTCGGCACCGCGATGATCCGCATCCACCCCAGGCGCATCATCACCTGGGGCCTGGGCGACGACCCCGCCCAGCGCGGCCGCAACGTCTGACCCGGACGCCTTCGACTCCGCTTCGAGCGGACCTCGATGCCCTCTTGCCAGGGTGGAGCCCGTAGGACGGGCACACCACGGGGAGGGCCGGATGAGCACGGAAATCTTCCATGAGGATTTCACCGGGGGACTGGTGACCGAGGGACCGGGCGCGCCGTGGCGGCTGCGCCCGGTCGATGGTCTCCCCGGCGGGGACGGGGTGGTCCGCGGCGGGCCGGACGGCCTGAAGGTCGTGCCGAGCGCCCTGCAGCCCCGGACCAGGCGGCCGGCGTTCACCGAGCCGAAGCCGGGGCCGGACGGCGCCCCGGTGCACCTGCGGTGGGGGGCCTTCACCACCGGCGGCACCGCCTCGGCGCGCGGCGGCTTCACCGCGCGACCGGGCGAACTGCTGTCGGTCACCGCCGAGATGGGACTGCGCGGCTTCGGCCTGCGCTCCCAGCCCTACGACGACGTGACCGAGCCGACCGCGGACCCCCGGCTCGGCGCGGGCGGTCTGATATCGGTCGATCTCGAGACCGGCATCATCTTCGACTTCTTCCTCACGCACAGCCGGCTCTACGCGGTCTACGAGCGGCTCGCGCTCCAGCCGGACGCCCGCTTCGCCGCCTTCACCTACTGCGTCCCGGTCGCCGACCGCACCCCGGGCACGCTCCACCGGCTCGAGGTCGGTTACGACGCCGCGGCCGGCACCGCCCACTGGAAGGCCGACGGGCGTCAGGTGCTGTCCGTGGACCGGATCGGCTTCCGCTCGCTCGACGCGCGCTGGCTGCGGCGGGACAACGGCGGCCGGGAGGAGTCGGTACGGCCGCGCGGCCTCACCTTCGGCCTGGGCCTCTTCCTGGAGCGCCACTTCGGCCAGGGGGCACGGCTCTCGGTGCGCCGGCTCTCGGTGTCCACCGCGCCCGCCGGTTCGCGCCACTCGTGACGACGACCAACGAAAGGCACAGTCATGCCCGATGAGAACAAGCCCGTACTGGTCCTCGGCGCCACCGGCAAGCAGGGCGGCTCCACGGCCCGGTACCTGCTGGAACGCGGCTGGACCGTCCGCGCCTTCGTGCGCGACCCGGACGCGCCCAGGGCCAAGGAGCTGCGGGAGCTCGGCGCGAGCCTGCACACCGGCGACCTCGAGGACGCCGAGTCGGTGCGCGCGGCGATGAAGGGCGCGTACGGCGTGTTCAGCATCCAGACGCCGATGACACCGGCCGGCGTGGAGGGCGAGGAGCGGCAGGGCAAGATCTGCGCCGACGCCGCCCGCGACCTCGGCGTCCAGCACTACGTCCACAGCTCGGTCGGCGGGGCGGAGCGGCCGGAGGGCGTGAACTGGCGGCTGTCCAAGCTGGCGATCGAGCAGCGGATCCAGGAGAACGAGCTCGCCTTCACCTTCCTGCGGCCGTCGTACTTCATGGAGAACCTCAACCACGACATGTCGCCCCTCGTCATGGAGGACGGCGTGCTGACCTTCCGGCGGGGACTGGGGCCCACCAACACCCTCCAGATGATCAGCGGCCCCGACATCGGGTACTTCGCGGCCGACGCCTTCGACGACCCCGGCACCTTCGTCGGGGCCAAGATCGAGCTGGCCGGGGACGAGCTGACCGGCGAGCAGATCGCGGACGCCTTCGGCCGGCACACCGGGCTGCCCGCCCGCTTCGTCTCGGTGCCGATACCGGAGCTGCGCCGCACGGGCTTCGAGTGGCAGGCGATCTCGTACACCTGGCTCAACGGCATCGGTTATCACGCCGACATCCCCGCGCTGCGCGCACGGTTCCCGGGGCTGCTCACCCTCGACCAGTGGCTGGCCAGGACCGGCTGGGCCCCGATGGACCCGGCGGGAGCGGGGACGCGATGACCCAGCAGACCCAGCAGACCCAGCAGGCCCAGCAGACCCAGCAGGCCCAGCAGGCCCAGCAGACCCAGCAGACCCAGCAGGCCCAGCAGACCCAGGAGCCCCAGACCGGGGAGACCCAGACCCAGGAGCCCCAGACCGGGGAGACCCAGACCCAGGAGCCCCAGACCGGGGAGACCCAGACCCAGGAGCCCCGGACTGGGGAGACCCAGGAGGCCCGGACTGGGGAGACCCAGGAGGCCCGGGGCACGCGGGAGCGCTCACCCCTGATGGCCGGGGCCCGCCGGATCGCCGAGCTCGCCGGGAAGCGGGCGGCCGACGCCGAGCAGCGGCGCCGGCTGAGCCCCGAGGTCGTCCGCGCGGTCCTCGACGCCGGTTTCGCCGCCCACTTCGTGCCGGTGGCACACGGCGGCAGGGCCGCCACCTTCACCGAACTCGTGGAGCCGGTCGCGGTGCTGGGCGAGGCCTGCGCCTCGACCGCCTGGTACGCGTCGCTCACGGCGAGTCTCGGCCGGATGGCCGCCTACCTGCCGGACGAGGGCCGGGCCGAGCTGTGGTCCGACGGCCCCGACGCCCTGATCGTCGGCGCCCTCATGCCGCTCGGCCGCGCCGAGCGGACGGCGGGCGGCTGGCACGTCTCGGGCACCTGGCCGTTCGTCAGCGTCGTCGACCACTCCGACTGGGCGCTGGTGTGCGCCATGGCGGGGCAGGAGCCGTGGTTCTTCGCCGTGCCGCGCGAGGCGTACGGGATCGTGGACAGCTGGTACCCGATGGGCATGCGCGGAACGGGCAGCAACACCCTCGTGCTCGACGGGGTGTTCGTGCCGGACGCGCGGGCGTGCACCCGGGCGGCGATCGCGGCCGGCCTCGGCCCCGGTGCCCGGGCCCTCTGCCACACCGTGCCCATGCGGGCGGTCAACGGGCTGGCCTTCGCGCTGCCGATGCTCGGCGCGGCCCGCGGCGCCGCGGCCGTGTGGACCTCGTGGATCGCCGCGAAGCTGGCCGGGCCGACCGGGCAGAACGCCGTGTCGACCCAGGACCGGGTGGTGTACGAGCACACGCTGGCCCGGGCCACCGGTGAGATCGACGCGGCCCAGCTGCTGCTGGAGCGGGTCGCCGCGGTCGCCGACGCCGGCGGGGTGACCGGCGAACTCGTCGGCCGCGGGGCACGGGACTGTGCCCTGGCGGCCGAGCTGCTGACCGCCGCGACCGACCGGCTGTTCGCCCGCGCGGGCACCAGGGCGCAGGCGCAGGACAGTCCGATGCAGCGTCTGTGGCGCGATGTGCACGCGGCCGCGAGCCACATCGGACTGCAGTTCGGGCCGGGAGCGGCGCTGTATGCCGGAGAGCTGCTGAGGAGGAGCAACGATGGCTGAAGTGAACGACCCCCGGGTGGGCTTTGTCGCCCTCGTCACCTTCCCGGTGGACGGCCCCGCCACCCAGCGCAAGCTGGTGGAGCTGGCCACGGGCGGGGTGCAGGAGTGGATCCGTGAGGTGCCCGGCTTCCTGTCGGCCACGTACCACGCGAGCACGGACGGCACCGCGGTCGTCAACTACGCCCAGTGGGAGAGCGAACAGGCCTACCGGGAGAACTTCGGCGCCGACCCGCGCTCGGCGAGGCTGCGGGAGGCGCTGAGCTCCCTGCCCGGGCTGGTGGGACCGCCGAAGGCCGTCTTCATGACCCCGGAAGGGTCGGTCCTGCCGTCCTGACACCGGCGCCCCCGCCGCTCCTGCCGCCCGGGCGGTTCCCGTCGTCCGTGCCGCTCCCGTCGTCCCCGCCGCTCCCGTCGTCCGCGTCGTCGCCGGCCCCGGCCGCCACCAGGCCGGCGATGATGATCTCGAGTCCGAGCTCGAACCGGCGGTCGGAGTCGAGCGAGGTGATCGGGCCGGCCAGATGGACCAGGTTGGGGAACCGGGCGGCCGGCAGCGACTTCAGATAGCCGTGGAGCTGGTCGGCGAACATGCCGGCCTGCTCCCGGCTGTCCTCCGCACCGGAATACCGGGACGACTGCTCCAGGGCCTCCGCCGTGACGAACGTCGACAGCAGGTCGCCCCCGTAGGCGGCGAGTTCGTCCCGCAGTCCCCCCGCGCGCAGCAGATTCAGGGTGCGCTCCATCCCCACGATCCCGTTGGGGCCGAGCGGGACCCGGTCGATCGCGATGCGCGCCAGGTCCCGGTGGGCCAGGAACACCCGCCGCAGTGACCGGCACATCTCCTTGACCTGCTCCGCCCAGCGGCCCGGCTCCGGCTCCGGGATCTCCACCTCGGTCAGCACGCGGTCGAAGACCAGGTCGAGCAGCTCGTCCCGGTTCCCCACGTGCGCGTAGAGCGAGGCGTGTCCGGTCTTCAGCTCCTGCGCGAGCCGCCGCATGCTCAGGGCGTCGAAGCCCTCGGCGTCGAGGATGCCGAGCGCCGTGTCGACGATCCGGTCCTGGGTCAGGGGCATCCGGGGCGGCGCCTTCTTCGGCCGGCGCCACGGGGGTACGGGGATCTCCTCGGGCATGGGCCTCCTTCTTCCGCTGCGCACCAGGGGATTGACCCTCATCGTACGGCATCGACGGCCACCGTTTCTTGACACGACCACCGTTCCACTATAGAACGGTGGTCGTCAATGGACCTGTTGTCGAGACGTCGGGGGATGTGCCATGACTTCCGTGGACGCGGACGAGCCGGGCAGGGCGGCCGAGCCACTGACGGCGCCGCCACCGCCACCGTCGTCGTCGGAGCGGGACCCCGGGCCGGACCCGGCCGCCGCCGAGCCCCCGGCCTACGCGCGCCGCTGGGCCGCGCTCGCGGTCATCCTCGGCGCCGAGATCATGGACCTGCTGGACGGCACGGTCATGAACATCGCCGCACCGGCGGTCCGCGCCGATCTGGGCGGCAGCCTCAGCGTCATCCAGTGGATCACCGCCGGCTACTCGCTCGCCTTCGCCGTGCTGCTGGTGGTGGGCGGCCGGCTGGGCGACATCTACGGCCGCAAGCGCATGTTCGTCATCGGCGCCGTCGGATTCACCCTGGCCTCCGTGCTGTGCGCGGCGGCGGGCAGTTCCGAGATGCTCATCGCCGCGCGCTTCCTCCAGGGCGGGCTGGGCGCGCTGATGATTCCGCAGGGGCTCGGCCTCATCAAGCAGATGTTCCCGCCCAAGGAGACCGCGGCGGCGTTCGGCGCGTTCGGGCCCGCCATCGGGCTGGGCGCCGTGCTCGGTCCCATCGTCGCCGGATTCCTGGTCGACGCCGATCTGTTCGGCTCCGGCTGGCGGTCCGTCTTCCTGATCAACCTGCTGATCGGGGCGGCCGTGATCACCGGCGCGGTGCTGCTGCTGCCCGAGGGCAGGGCGCCCGTGCGGCCGAGGTTCGACGTCGGCGGCATGCTGCTGGTCACGCTCGGCCTGACCCTGCTGATCTTCCCGCTCGTCCAGGGGCGCGAACGGGACTGGCCCGCCTGGACCTTCGTGCTGATGGCGGCCGCAGCGGCCGTCCTCGCCGCCTTCGTCGCGTACGAGCTGCGGCAGGAGAGGCGCGGCGGTGCCACGCTGATCGAACTCAGCCTGCTGCGCAGGTCCCGCTACGCCGCGGGACTGGCGGTGTCCCTGGTGTTCTTCACCGGTATCTCCGGGATGTCGCTGCTGCTCGGTCTGCACCTGCAGATCGGTCTGGGGTTCAGCCCCACCCGGGCCGCGCTGACGATGACGCCCTGGTCGGTGTTCCTGGTCGTCGGCGCGATCCTGACCGGAGCGGTGCTGGGCGCGAAGTTCGGCCGCAGGGCCCTGCACGGCGGGCTCGTGGTGCTGGCGATCGGCGTCCTGGTCATGCTGCTGACGATCGGTGACCAGGCCGGTGATCTGACCAGCTGGGAACTCGTCCCCGGCATCGCCGTGGCCGGGCTCGGCATGGGCATCATGATCGGTCTGCTCTTCGACATCGCCCTGGCCGACGTCGACAAGCAGGAGGCCGGCACCGCCTCCGGCATCCTCACCGCGGTCCAGCAGCTCGGCTTCGCGGTCGGCGTCGCGGTGCTGGCGACGATGTTCTTCGGGCTGCTCGGCTCACAGGCCACGGCCAGCGTCGCCGACGGCGCGGCCCGCACCCGGGCCGAACTGGCCGCCGCCGGCGCGACCCCGGCCGAGCAGGACCGGATCCTCGCCGACCTGCGGGCGTGCCTGAGGGAGTCGGCGCGCCAGAAGGACTCCGAGCGGACGCCCGACAGCTGCCGGAACGTCCAGCGGGCACGGCCGGAGCTGGCCGGGGCCACCGCGCGGGCCTGGCGGACCGCCCACACCGAGAACTTCAGCACCGCGATGGTCCGCACCCTCTGGGTCGTGATCGGACTGCTCGCGGTGTCCTTCGCGCTGGCCTTCCGGCTGCCGCCCAAGCCTCGTGCGGAAGAGGGATTCTGATGACACGGAGACTGCTCGCCCGGCCGGGCGGACGCCGGGCCAAGTGGCTGGTGCTGCTGGGCTGGATCGCCCTGCTGATCGTGCTCCAGCCGCTGGCCGGCAAGCTCGGTGACGTCGAGTCCAACGACGCCGCCGCCTGGCTGCCCGGCAACGCGGAATCGACAAAGGTGCTCGAACTCTCCGAGAGGTTCCGGCCCGCCGACACCAGCCCGGCCGTCGTCGTCTACGACCGCCCCTCGGGGATCACGGCCGCCGACGAGGCGAAGGCCCGGGCCGACGCCGCGCGCTTCGCGAAAGGCGCCGACGTGGTGGGCAAGCCGTTCGGCCCGGTGCGCTCGAAGGACGGCAAGGCCCTGCGCACCGTGGTCGGCGTCCACCTCGGCAAGGACGGCTGGGAGGGGCTCAACGCGGCCACGAAGGACATCCGGGCGATCGCGCGGCCGGGCGCGCCCGACGGTCTCGGCGTCCATGTGACGGGCCCGACCGGCTATGCCGCCGACTCCGCGGAGTCCTTCAGCAGCGCCGACTTCAGACTCACCCTGGTCACCCTCCTCATCGTGGTGACGATCCTCGTCGTCACCTACCGCAGCCCCCTGCTCTGGCTGCTGCCGATGATCTCGGCGGGCATGTCCCTGGTCGTCTCGCAGGCCGTCGTCTACCTGCTGGCCAGGCACGCGGGGCTCACGGTCAACGCCCAGACGGCGATGATCCTGACGGTGCTGGTGCTCGGCGCGGCCACCGACTACGCGCTGCTGCTCGTCGCCCGCTACCGGGAGGAGCTGCGGCGGCACGAGGACCGTCACGAGGCCATGGCCGTGGCGCTGCACCGTGCCGGTCCCGCCATCGTGGCCAGCGCCGCCACCGTCGCCGTCAGCATGCTCGCCCTGCTGCTGGCCGCGCTGAACTCCACCAAGGGCCTCGGCCCGGTCTGCGCCGTCGGCGTGCTGGTCGGCCTGCTGTCGATGACGACGCTGCTGCCCGCCCTGCTGGTGATCTTCGGGCGCTGGATCTTCTGGCCGGCCCGGCCCATGCCCGGTACGGAGCCGGACCCCACCCGCGGCCTGTGGACGCGGGTGGCCCGGCTGGTCTCCGGCCGCCCGCGCGCGGTCTGGATCACCACCAGCCTGCTGCTCGGGGCGGTGGCCACGCTGGCCGTCACCCTGAACGCCGACGGGCTCCAGCAGAAGGACGGCTTCAGGACCAAGCCGGAGTCGGTGGTGGGCGAGGAGATCCTTGCCCGGCACTTCCCGGCCGGTTCCGGTGAGCCGCTGGTCGTCGTCGCCAAGGGCGCCGCGGCGTCCGAGGTGCGCGGCGCACTGGCGAAGGTCCCCGGTGTCACCGAGGTCACGCGGCCCCGGGTCAAGGACGGGCTGGCCTATGTCGAGGCGACGCTCGGCGCGGGAGCCGACAGCCCGCGGGCGATGGACACGGTCGTCTCGGCCCGCGAGGCCCTCGGCCGGCTGGACGGGGCCCAGGCGAAGGTGGGCGGCAGCAGCGCCGTCGTCCACGACATGCGCGAGGCGGCCGACCGCGACCGCTCCCTGCTCATCCCGGTGATCCTCGCCGTGGTGTTCTGCGTCCTCGCGCTGCTGCTGCGGGCACTCGTGGCGCCGCTGCTGCTGATCGCCAGCGTGGTGCTGTCCTTCTTCACGGCGCTCGGCCTCGCGGCCTTCTTCTTCAACCACGTCTTCGGCTTCCCCGGTGCCGATTCCGCCTTCCCGCTGTGGGTGTTCGTCTTCCTGGTCGCGCTGGGCGTCGACTACAACATCTTCCTCGTGACCCGGATCAGGGAGGAGAGCGACCGGCTCGGCACCCGGCAGGGCGCGCTCAAGGGCCTCACCTCGACCGGTGGCGTGATCACCGCGGCGGGTCTGGTGCTGGCCGGGACCTTCGCCGCACTGGCCACGCTGCCGCTGGTCTTCATCGCCGAGCTCGGCTTCACCGTGGCGGTGGGCATCCTGCTCGACACCATGATCGTGCGTTCGGTCCTGGTCACGGCGCTCACCATGGACGTCGGCCGGTGGATGTGGTGGCCGCACCGGCTCTTCCGGCGCGAGGACGCCCCCGCGGAAAACGCCGGATCGGGAATTTCCGATTCTGTGAATTCGGAAGTGTCAACTCCCCTTTCCCCCTAGGTCGGATAATATAGATCATCGCAGGCCGCTGCGTTGATTTATGCTTTGACCAATAAATGATCCGCTGTGACCCCAACCACGTTGAATTCAGCCAAGTCGAACTGTTATTGTCGTTTCCAGGAAACGGAGAATCTCGACGGGGGCACAGCATGAGATTCAATCTGTTGGGACATGTCCATGTGATCACCGACGCGGGACGGCTGATTCCGCTCAAATCCTCGAAGGCGACCCAGCTCCTGGCGTTACTGCTGCTCAGGCGGCACGAGGTGGTCGGCTCGGGGGTGCTCATCGAGGAACTGTGGGCGGACGATCCGCCGCGCAGCGCCATGACGACGCTGCAGACCTACGTCTACCACACGCGCCGCCTGCTGGCGCAGCACCAGGTGACGGCCGAGGGAAGGGAGTTGGTCCTGACCCGGCCGCCCGGTTACTTCGCCCTGATCGACGACGACGAACTGGACGTCACGATCGCCGAGCGGCTGATCCGCACGGGCGGCCGGCTGCTCGAGGAGAACCGGCCCGAGGAGGCGCTCGCCTCGCTGAACGCGGGACTGGACCTCTGGCGCGGCCCGGCGCTGTCCACCGTGCCGTGCGGCCGGGTGCTCGAAGGTCATATCGCCCATCTGGAGGAGCTGCGGCTCTTCGGGGTGCTGTTGCGCGTGGACGCGAATTGGAGGCTGGGCAGGATCGGGCCGATGATTCCGGAGCTGAGGTCCCTGGTGATTTCCCATCCGCTGAACGAGACCCTGCACGCCAAGCTGATGGGGGCGCTCTACCGGGTGGGCCGGCGGGCGGAAGCACTGGCGTCGTACCGGAATCTCCGGCAGATCCTCTCCGACGAACTGGGGGTGGACCCGACGCCGGAAATTCAGCGCATGCACCTGGAGATTCTCAACGGTGATCATGTGCTGGTGTAGGCACCGGCCGAGAACGCACACGGTGGAGCCCCTCGCGGACCGCGAGGGGCTCCACCGCGTCGCGCCCGCGCCGCCGGGTGTCAGTAGTTCCCCAGGCCGCCGCAGACGTTCAGCGCCTGCGCGGTGACCGCGGCCGCCCCGTCCCCGATCAGGTAGGCCACCATCTCCGCCACCTCGGACGGCCGCACATACCGGCCGACCGGCACCCGCGCGGTGATCCGGTCGAAGGCCTCCTCGGTGGACACCTGCCAGATCTCCGCGTAGTGCTCGCGCACGGCCGCGGCCATCGGCGTCTCGACGAACCCGGGGCAGACGGCGTTCACCGTGATGCCGGTCCTCGCCAGCTCCAGGCCGAGCGCCTTGGTGAAACCGACCACGCCGTGCTTCGAAGCCGAGTACGGGGCGGCGTGCACCACACCCTGCTTCCCGCCCGTCGAGGCGATGTTGACGATCCGTCCACTGCCCCGGCCGAGCATGCCGCCGGCCGTCAGGACCTCCTTGGTCACCCGGAACACGCCGGTGAGATTGGTGTCGATCACATCGAGCCAGAGCTCGTCGGCGAGTTCGGCCGTGGCGCCGCCGCCGGGCCGGCCCGCGTTGTTCACCAGGACGTCGACCGGTCCGTAGCGCTCGACGACCGCCGCCACGAGCGCCTCGATGCCGGCGACCGAGCGCACGTCGCAGGTCCGCCCGTCCGCCTCCACCCCCGCTTCCCGCAGCTCCTTCACCGTCGAGCGCACCGCTTCCTCACCGCGGCCGCAGACGAAGACCCGCAACCCCTCCGCACCGAGCCTGCGGGCGATCTCCAGCCCGATACCGCTGGTCGCGCCCGTCACCAGTGCGACCTTCGAGACCTGCGTGGCCATGTGTCCCTCTCCCTGCGTCGTGGTCCCTGACCTGCCCAGCCTTGGGCGCCCGGCTCGAGCGGCGGTCGAAGGCGAGTGGGGCGGGGCTGGGACGCCGTACCGGTGGACCGGGCGTCGAGGCGCTCCGTATCGGCCTTCGAGCCGCTTTCGAGCCACGGGGCCGACGATGACGACGACCACCGGACGAACTCGTCGAAGGAGCTGTTCGGATTGAAGCGCAGAGTCGTCATCACGGGCGTCGGCGTCCGCGCCCCAGGCGGGAACGGCACGCGGCAGTTCTGGGAACTGCTCACCTCGGGGCGGACGGCGACGCGCCGGATCTCGTTCTTCGACCCCTCGCCGTACCGTTCGCAGGTCGCCGCGGAAGCCGACTTCGACCCGGTCGCCGAGGGCTTCGGCCCGCGGGAACTCGACCGCATGGACCGGGCCTCGCAGTTCGCCGTGGCGTGCGCCCGGGAGGCCGTCGCCGCGAGCGGGCTCGACTTCGGCGCCCTCGACCCCACCCGGGTCGGGGTCAGCCTGGGCAGCGCCGTGGCCGCCGCGACCAGCCTGGAACGCGAGTACCTGCTGCTGTCCGACTCCGGCCGTCAGTGGGAGGTCGACGCCGCCTGGCTGTCCCGGCACATGTTCGACTACCTGGTGCCCAGCGTCATGCCGGCCGAGGTGGCCTGGGCGGTCGGCGCCGAGGGCCCGGTCGCGATGGTCTCCAACGGCTGCACCTCGGGCCTGGACTCCGTGGGCCACGCGGTGCGGCTGATCGAGGAGGGCAGCGCCGACGTGATGCTCGCCGGCGCCGCGGACACCCCGATCACCCCGATCGTCGTCGCCTGCTTCGACGCGATCCGCGCCACGACGGCGCGCAACGACGACCCGGAGCACGCCTCACGGCCGTTCGACGGCACCCGCGACGGCTTCGTGCTGGCCGAGGGAGCCGCCATGTTCGTCCTGGAGGACCACGACAGCGCGCTGGCCCGCGGCGCCCACGTCCACGCCGAGATCCCCGGCTATGCGACGCGCTGCAACGCGTACCACATGACGGGGCTGAAGACCGACGGCCGTGAGATGGCCGAGGCCATCCGGGCCGCCCTCGACGAGTCCCGTACGGACCCCAAGGACATCGACTACATCAACGCCCACGGCTCCGGCACCCGGCAGAACGACCGCCACGAGACCGCCGCCTACAAGCGGGCGCTCGGCGAGCACGCCCGGCGCACCCCGGTCAGCTCGATCAAGTCGATGGTCGGGCACTCGCTCGGCGCGATCGGCTCGCTGGAGATAGCGGCCAGCGTGCTCGCCCTCGAACACCAGGTGGTGCCGCCGACCGCGAACCTGCGCACCAGCGACCCCGAATGCGACCTCGACTACGTCCCGCTCGAGGCCCGGGAGCGCAGGCTCGGGGCCGTCCTCACCGTGGGCAGCGGCTTCGGCGGCTTCCAGAGCGCGATGGTGCTGCGCCGTGCCGAGACGGCGGGGGCGGTCGCATGAGCGTCCTCATCACCGGAATGGGCGTCGTCGCCCCCAACGGCCTCGGCCTGGAGCCGTACTGGGCGGCCGTGCTGGCCGGCCGCAGCGGCCTCGGCCCGGTCACCCGCTTCGACGTGAGCCGGTACCCGGCCACCCTCGCCGGCCAGATCGACGACTTCCACGCGCCCGACCACGTCCCGGGCCGGCTGCTGCCGCAGACGGACCCCTCCACCCGGCTCGCGCTGACCGCCGCGGCCTGGGCGCTGCAGGACGCGAAGGCCGACCCGGACTCGCTCACCGACTACGACATGGGCGTGGTCACGGCCAACGCCTGCGGCGGCTTCGACTTCACGCACCGCGAGTTCCGCAAGCTGTGGACCGAGGGCCCCAAGTCGGTCAGCGTGTACGAGTCCTTCGCCTGGTTCTACGCGGTGAACACCGGACAGATCTCCATCCGGCACGGTATGCGCGGCCCGAGCAGCGCCCTGGTCGCCGAGCAGGCCGGCGGCCTGGACGCCCTCGGCCACGCCCGCCGCACGATCCGCCGCGGCACCCCGCTGGTGGTCTCCGGCGGAGTCGACTCGGCACTCGACCCCTGGGGCTGGGTCTCGCAGATCGCGAGCGGACGGATCAGCACCGCCACCGACCCGGCCCGGGCCTATCTGCCGTTCGACGAGCAGGCGGCCGGCTACGTCCCCGGCGAGGGCGGCGCCCTGCTCGTCCTGGAGGACGGCGCCGCGGCCGAGGCCCGCGGCCGGCACGACCCCTACGGCGAACTCGCGGGCTGGGCCTCGACCTTCGACCCGCCCCCCGGCTCCGGACGCCCCCCGGGCCTGGAGCGCGCCGTCCGGCTCGCGCTGGCCGACGCCGGGCTCGGCCCCGAGGACGTCGACGTCGTCTTCGCCGACGGCGCGGGAACACCCGCACAGGACGCCGCCGAGGCCCGGGCCATCGGCCGGGTGTTCGGCTCCCGCGGCGTCCCGGTCACGGTCCCCAAGACGACGACGGGCCGGCTCTACTCCGGCGGCGGCCCGCTCGACGTGGTCACCGCCCTGATGTCCCTGCGCGAAGGCGTGATCCCGCCGACCGCGGGCGTGCGGACCGTACCGCGGGAGTACGGCCTCGACCTGGTGCTCGGCGCACCGCGCCCCGCGCGCCTGCGCACCGCCCTGGTCCTGGCCAGGGGCCGCTGGGGCTTCAACTCGGCGGTCGTCCTGCGCCTCCCCGGACCGACCTCGTAGCCACCGACCCCATGGCCACCGACCCCGTGGCCACCGACCACGCAGCCACACCGAGAACGCCCGTAAGCACACCGAGAACTGGAGACCGCAATGGCAACCCTGCTGACCATCGACGACCTGCGCCGCGTCCTCATCGAATGCGCGGGCGAGGCGGACGGAGCGGACCTGTCCGGGGACATCCTCGACACCCGCTTCGAGACCATCGGCTACGACTCGCTCGCCCTGATGGAGACCGCGGCCCGGCTGGAGAGCCGCTACGGCGTGGCCATACCCGACGACGTCGGCCACGCCGAAACCCCCCGCGAGCTGCTCGACCTGGTCAACGGCGTCCTGGCCGAGGCGGCATGAGCCGGCCGGAGGAACACCGGGTGGTCCACACCCTGAGGACCCCGGCCCCGGCGCGACGGCTGTACGAGCTGGTCGCGCGGGCCGAACACTGGCCGGCCGTCCTCGAACCCGCGGTGCACGTCCGCATCCTGGAGCGCGGCCGGGGCACGGAACGGTTCCGCATCTGGGCGAGCGTGGCCGGACGGGTGAAGACCTGGACGTCGCGCCGGACGCTGGACCCCGACGCGCTGCGGGTGACGTTCCGCCAGGAGCGCACCCAGCCGCCGATCGCCTCGATGGGCGGGAGCTGGGAGTTCCGCGGCGACGGCGACGGCACCGAGATCGTGCTGACCCACGACTTCGCCGCCGTCGACGAGGCCGCCCTGCCGGGACTGCGCGCGGCACTGGACGCCAACAGCGGGCAGGAGCTGGCCGCGCTGGCCCGGCTCGCGGAGCGGCGACATCTGGTCGAGGACCTGCTGTTCACCTTCGAGGACACGGTCCAGGTGCCGTCCGGGGACGACGCCTACGCCTTCATCGAGCGCAGCGACCTGTGGCCGGACCGGCTGCCGCACGTGGGGAAGGTGACGCTGACCGAGGAGCCGCCGGCCGCCGGCTCCCCCGGCGTCCAGGACATGACCATGGAGACCGTCACCGCCGACGGCGGCGCGCACACGACCCGCTCGATCCGCCTCTGCTTCCCCGGCGAGGCCATCGTCTACAAGCAGCTCGTGCCGCCCGCCCTGCTCACCGGGCACAGTGGCGCGTGGCTCTTCGACGGGGACACGGTCACCGCCCGCCACACCGTGGCGATCGACCCGGCCCGGATCGAGGAGGTCCTGGGCCGCGGCAGCACCGTCGCCGACGCCCGCGCCCATCTGCGGGACGTGCTCGGCGCCAACAGCCGGGCCACGCTCCGTCACGCGGCCGCCGCCGCCACGGGGCCGGCGTCGTGACGGCCGCGGTCCGCGAGGTCGCCGAGGGGGTCTACGCGTACGAGCAGGCCCCCGGCGGCTGGTGCGTCAGCAACGCGGGCGTCGTGGTGGGCGGCGACGGCGCCCTCGTCGTCGACACGCTGTCGACCATCCCCAGGGCGCGGCGGCTGGCCGCGACGGTGGACGGGCTCGCCGCGGGCCCGGCCCGCACCGTGGTCAACACCCACTTCCACGGGGACCACGCGTTCGGCAACCAGGTCTTCCCGCCGGGCACGCAGATCATCGCGCACGAGGACATGCGGACCGCCATGGTGACGACGGGCCTGGCCCTCACCGGGCTGTGGCCGCGGGTCGACTGGGGCGAGATCGAGGTGACACCGCCGACGGTCACCTTCCGCGACCGCCTCACCGTGCACGTCGGCGAGCGCCGGGCCGAACTGATTGGCGTCGGCCCCGCGCACACCGGACACGACGTGGTGGTCTGGCTGCCCGAGGAGCGCGTGCTGTTCGCGGGCGACGTCGTCATGTCGGGCGTCACCCCGTTCGCCCTGTTCGGTTCGGTGGCCGGCACCCTGACCGCGCTCGACCGGCTGGCGGAACTGGAGCCCGCGGTGGTCGTCGGCGGGCACGGCCCGGTGGCGGGCCCCGAGGTGCTCGACGCCAACCGGGACTACCTGCGCTGGGTCCAGCGCCTCGCCGCCGAGGCGGCCGACCGCGGGCTGACCCCGCTTCAGGCCGCGCGCGAGGCGGACCTCGGCGTCTTCGCCGGCCTGCTGGACGCGGAGCGCCTCGTCGCCAACCTGCACCGCGCCCACGAGGAACTGCTGAGCAGACCGGCGCGCGACGCCATGGAGATCTTCTCGGAGCTGGTCGCCTACAACGGTGGGCGGCTGCCCGCCTGCCTCGCCTGAAGGAGTCGAAAGATGGCCGCCGACCAGCACATGCTCCGGGACGCCATGGCCCGGGTGCCCGCCGGGGTGGCACTCGTCACCGCCCATGACAGCGGGGGAGCCCCGCACGGTTTCACCGCCAGCTCGTTCGTGTCCGTCTCGATGGAGCCGCCGCTCGCGCTGGTCTGCCTGGCCCGCACGGCCAACTCCTTCCCGGTCTTCGACAGCTGCCGCGAGTTCGCGGTGAGCGTGCTGCGCGACGACCACACCGAGCTGGCGATGCGCTTCGCGCGCAAGTCGGCGGACAAGTTCGCGGGCGGAAAGTTCGTCCGCACCGCCAGGGGAGGGACCGTGCTCGACGGGGCGCTCGCGGTCGTCGAGTGCACGGTCCACGAGCGCTACCCCGCGGGCGACCACATCATCCTGCTCGGTGAGGTCCAGTCCGTGCACGTCGAGGACAAGGGCGCCCCGGCGGTCTACGTGGACCGCGGGTTCGCCGCCCTCTGCTCGGGCACGGGCGCCTGCCTGGCCGCCGCCGGGCACGGCACGCACGCGCACGCGGGCTGAGGAGAGCCGGGGAGGTACGACGGCTGAGGCCCGGCCGGCCCGGCCGGCCCGGCCGGGAGCACGGGCGCGCCGGGGGCGCGCCGCGCTCGCGCCACACCCCCGCCAAGTGAACCGCGTCTCTTCCGGGCCTGATGCCTACTGATCGGTAGCCTCTGCTGAGCAGGTTGGGTAGCGTATGCGCGCGGTTCGGGCGGGGTTCGGGCGCTGTTCCGGCAGGGTCGCCGGGCCCGCGGAGGCACCCTCGCGGGAAACTTCGTGAAGTTCTTCACAAGGAATTCCGTGCTGTCGGGGGCCGGAAGGGACCTCCTCGCCCCCTTCGGGGACTCAAGGGCCCTTGACAGGCGCTCACAAGGGCGCCGCCCAGCCCTTCCGCCGGCCCCGCGCGGCACCTCCCCGCCCGGCCCGGGCGATACGGAACGGCAGCTCACGCGGCCTTGACAACGGTCATAACCGGGCGCCGCTTCCCACCCGCGACCGTGAACCCGGTCAAACGGGCCGCGGAGTTTAGCACAGGGGGTGGGCAAGCTTGTGAAGGGGCGCACGAGCGACCCCCCTGAGCCGGGTGGATACTCGATCCCATGAGCACCACGGAGCGTCCCAGGATCCTCGTAGTAGGCGGTGGGTACGTAGGCCTGTACGCAGCTCGGCGCATCCTCAAGAAGATGCGCTACGGCGAGGCGACCGTCACGGTCGTCGACCCCCGGTCGTACATGACCTACCAGCCCTTCCTCCCCGAAGCCGCCGCCGGCAGCATCTCCCCGCGCCACGTCGTCGTCCCGCTGCGGCGCGTGCTTCCCAAGGCGGAGGTCCTCACCGGCCGGGTCACCACCATCGACCAGGACCGCAAGGTCGCCACGATCGCCCCGCTGGTCGGCGAGGCGTACGAGCTGCCCTTCGACTACCTGGTCATCGCGATGGGGGCGGTCTCCCGCACCTTCCCGATCCCCGGCCTCGCCGAGCAGGGCATCGGCATGAAGGGCATCGAGGAGTCCATCGGCCTGCGCAACCACGTCCTGGAGCAGCTCGACAAGGCCGACTCCACCACCGACGAGGAGATCCGCCGCAAGGCGCTCACCTTCGTGTTCATCGGCGGCGGCTTCGCCGGCGCCGAGACGATCGGTGAGGTCGAGGACATGGCCCGGGACGCGGCCAAGTACTACAAGAACGTCTCCCGCGAGGACATGCGCTTCATCCTCGTCGACGCCGCCGACAAGATCCTCCCCGAGGTCGGCCCGAAGCTCGGCCAGTACGGCAAGGAGCACCTCGAGGGCCGCGGCGTGGAGGTCTACCTCTCCACGTCGATGGAGTCCTGCGTCGACGGCCACGTGGTGCTGAAGAACGGCCTCGAGGTCGACTCCAACACCATCGTCTGGACGGCCGGCGTCAAGCCCAACCCGGCGCTCGCCCGCTTCGGCCTGCCCCTCGGCCCGCGCGGCCACGTCGACTGCGAGCCCACGCTCCAGGTCAAGGGCACGGACTACATCTGGGCCGCCGGCGACAACGCCCAGGTGCCCGACCTCGTCGGCCGCAAGGCGGGCAACGAGAACGCCTGGTGCCCGCCCAACGCCCAGCACGCGCTGCGCCAGGCCAAGGTCCTCGGCGACAACGTGGTCTCCGGTATGCGGGGCTTCCCCCAGAAGGAGTACAGCCACGCCAACAAGGGCGCGGTCGCGGGCCTCGGCCTGCACAAGGGCGTCGCGATGATCGTCATGGGCAAGATGAAGATCAAGCTGCGCGGCCGCCTGGCCTGGTACATGCACCGCGGGTACCACGGCATGGCGATGCCCACCTGGAACCGCAAGATCCGCGTCTTCGCCGACTGGACCCTGGCGATGTTCCTCAAGCGCGAGGTCGTCTCCCTGGGCGCCATGGAGAACCCCCGCGAGGAGTTCTACGAGGCCGCCAAGCCGGCCCCGGTCGCCGCGGCGAGCAAGGCGGGCGAGAAGGCCAAGGCCTCCTGACCCACCCGCACACCCCCTGAAGGGGCCACCCGCCATCCGTGGTGCGGGCGGCCCCTTCGGCTTGTCCGGAGCCAACACCCGTGGACGAGGAAGGGATCCGGGGCGGAGCCCCGAGGGGGCGCAGGGGCGCAGCCCCGCGCGGGGTCCGGGGCGGAGCCCCGAGGGGTGCAGGGGGCGCAGCCCCCGCCCGGGGTGCAGGGGCGGAGCCCCGCATGGGGTCCGGGGCGGAGCCCCGTGGCGGTGCCGTCTTGGCCCACCGAGTCGGGCGGGTCGGATGGGGCAGAGGGGGGTGCGGGGGGCGGAGCCCCCGGCCGGGGTGCAGGGGCGGAGCCCCGTACGGGGTCCGGGGCGCAGCCCCGTGACGGCAACTCCTCACCCCACCGAGTCGGGCGGGCTGGAGGGTGCAGAGGGGGGTGCGGGGGGCGCAGCCCCCCGCCGGGGTCCCGGGGCGGAGCCCCGGGGACGGGACCCCTCACCCCAGCGCGGGCGCAGCCCCACCCGGGGTCCGGGGCGGAGCCCCGGGGACGGGGGTACAGCCGGGTGATCCATGAACGCGGCACGTGTTTTGCTCAGTCGTAACCCCGTTGCGGGACTGCGCAACAGCCCCCGTGGTGTTTTCGTGGTGGATGACATTCCCGCGTCCGTCGTCACGGAGGTGTGCACCATGCCCGACGCCGCGCTGCGGCTCACGAGACTGCTCGAACAGTTGCTGGGAACACCCATTCCGGTGCGCATCCGCGCCTGGGACGGCTCCGAGGCGGGCCCGCCGGCGGCACCGACTCTCGTCGTGCACAACCGCCGCGCCCTGCGCCGGCTGCTCTTCAAGCCGGGCGAACTCGGCCTCGCCCGCGCCTGGGTGGCCGGCGACGTCACCGTCGACGGCGACCTCTACACCGCCCTGGACCTGCTCTCCGGCCTGATCTGGGACCGCGGCGAGGACGCCCGGGGCCTCACCGCGGCGCTGCGCGACCCCGAGGTCCGCGCGGCCGTACGCGGCCTGGTGCGGCTGGCCGGCCCCCCGCTGCCGCCCGCCCCGCCGCCCGAGGAGGTCCGCCGCCCGGGCCACCTGCACACGCGGCGCAGCGACAAGCGGGCCATCAGCCACCACTACGACGTCGGCAACGACTTCTACGAACTCGTCCTCGGCCCGTCCATGGTGTACTCCTGCGCCTACTGGCCGGCCCCGGAACCCGCCGGCACGCTGGAGCAGGCCCAGCGCGACAAGCTCGAACTGATCTGCCGCAAGCTGGACCTGAAGCCGGGCCGGCGCCTGCTCGACGTCGGCTGCGGCTGGGGCTCCCTGGCCATCCACGCGGCCCGCGAGCACGGCGTGAGCGTCGTCGGCGTCACCCTCTCCCAGGAGCAGGCGGCGTACGCCCGCAAGCGCGTCGCCGACGAGGGGCTCACCGACAAGGTGGAGATCCGCGTCCAGGACTACCGCGACGTGGCCGACGGGCCGTACGACGCCGTCTCCTCCATCGGGATGGCCGAACACGTCGGCGCGGCCCGCTACCTGGAGTACGCCCGGGTCCTGCACGGCCTGCTCGGACCCGGCGGACGGCTCCTCAACCACCAGATCGGCCGCCGCCCCCAGCGGGACGAGACGTCGTACCAGGTGGACGAGTTCATCGACGCCTACGTCTTCCCCGACGGCGAACTCGCCCCGATCGGCACCACCGTCACCCAGCTGGAGCGCGCCGGGTTCGAGGTGCGCGACGTGGAGTCCCTCCGTGAGCACTACGCCCTCACCCTGCGCCGCTGGGTCGCCAACCTGGAGGCCGGCTGGGACCGGGCGGTGCGGCTGACCAGTCCCGGCCGGGCCCGCGTCTGGCAGCTGTACATGGCGGCCTCGGCCCTCGCGTTCGAGCACAACCGCATCGGCGTCAACCAGGTCCTCGCCGTGAAGACCCCCGTATCCGGCGACTCCGGTATGCCGCTGAGGACCCGCACCTGGGGCGCGCCGGCCACGTAACCGGCACCCGCACCCGCACCCGCCACCAGGCCCCGGGCGCCCCGCACCAGCCCACAGCCCACAGCCCACAGTCCACCGCCCGCCACCCCCCCCACCCACACGAAGGGCCCCGTCCCACCAGCTTGGGTTCTAACGGTCCTCGCAACACCCGCGATCTGTGGGAGTTGCGAGGACCGTGGCCGTTGGACGTGATGATCTTGCGGGGTTGAGGGAGCGTTTCCTTGCGCGGCTGGATGCCGTGGGGAACGTGACCGTGGTGGCGCGTGAGCTGGGGGT
>NZ_JBJDQT010000021.1:0-24175 GCF_044903565.1 Streptomyces sp. NPDC004065
CAAGACGCTCGGCTGGGATACCCCAGCCGAGCGTCTACGTGATCTACTCACCACCTGAAACCAAGTGGTGTTGCGACGACCCCTTGAACCCAAGGACGCGCTCGGGGGCCTCGTCGTGTCCTGGGGCCTCAGATCTCGTACGTGGCTCCCGGCGCCGCCAGTTCCACCAGGCCGCCGTACACCGCGCGGGCGTCCGCGAGGTTGATCTGCGGGTCCGTCCACGGCGGGACGTGGGTGAGGACCAGGCGGCGGGCCCGGGCCCGGGCGGCGGTCTCGCCGGCCTCGCGGCCGTTGAGGTGGAGGTCCGGGATGTCCTCCTTGCCGTGGGTGAAGGCGGCCTCGCACAGGAACAGGTCGCAGTCCCGGGCGAGTTCGTCCAGCGCCCTGGTGACCCCGGTGTCGCCCGAGTACGTCAGCGCCCGGCCGCCGTGCTCGACACGGATCGCGTACGCCTCCACGGGGTGGGCCACCCGCTCGGTGTGCACGGTGAAGGGGCCGATCTCGAACGTGGACGGCTTCACCGTGTGGAAGTCGAAGACCTCGCTCATCGACGAGGCGGTCGGCGTGTCCGCGTAGGCCGTGGTCAGCCGGTGCTCGGTGCCCTCGGGGCCGTAGACCGGGATCGGGTCGCAGCGGCCGCCGTCGTGGCGGTAGTAGCGGGCCACGAAGTAGCCCAGCATGTCGATGCAGTGGTCGGCGTGCAGATGGCTGAGGAAGATCGCGTCGAGGTCGTAGAGACCGCAGTGGCGCTGCAGCTCGCCCAGGGCGCCGTTGCCCATGTCGAGCAGCAGCCGGAAGCCGTCGGCCTCGACGAGGTAGCTCGAGCAGGCCGATTCCGCGGACGGGAACGACCCCGAGCAGCCGACGACGGTGAGCTTCATAAAGCAGAAACCTCCGCTGGCGGGACGTCGAAGGGGAAGGTGACAGGGGTCGTGCGGTCCGTCGAGCGTAAGGCGCGAAACCGCCGGTCGCTCCTCTCGCATGGGCTGTTGTGGGCGAACTCACCTGTGGTGTCACCGGATCGGCTGGACGTGGGGGCGTGTGAGGTACGGCAGAGGGCGCGCACTGGCGGTCGCGCGCCGGTAACGTCGTCTCCATGGACACGTCCTGGTGGCTGGCGCTCGCGGCGGTCGTGCTGCTCGCGCTCGTCGCCACGCTCGTCGACGGCTGGGGGCGGGGCCGCCGCCCGGCCGGGCGCAGGACCCGTCCGCCGGGACGCCCCTCGCGGTGGGGCGGTGCCGCGCGTCCGCGGCCGGCGGAGATCTGGTGGGCCAACGTCCCCTACGAGCAGGGCTCCGGGTCGAAGGACCGGCCCTGTCTGGTGCTCTCCGTGCGGGGCAGGCACGCCCGGGTCGCCAAGATCACCAGCAAGTACCACGACGAGCGCGCCGGAGTGATTCCGCTGCCGCCCGGCTCGGTGGGGGACGCGCAGGGGCGCACCAGCTTCCTGGAGACCGACGAGGTGCGGGAGGTGCCGGTGTGGGACTTCCGGCGCCGGGTGGGGGTCGTGGACCCGGTCCTGTGGGACCAGGTGCGGTACCTGGCCGGCTGAGGCGGGCGGCCGGTGCCGCGCCCGTGCGGTTCACGGCCGGGTCACCCGCACGGTGACGGTCCATTCCTGGACGGCCTTGCAGGAGACCTTGCCGGGGCCGGTCGGGCACAGCGGGCGTGAGGCGGTCAGCCGGGCGGTTCCGGGCGCGGCCGCGGTGTAGGCGGCGAGGGCGTCGCCCGGCATGATCACGATGCCCGCGTCGGCGCCCTTCAGGGCGGTGCCGGTGGCCCGGACCGGGGTCCAGGGGCGGTCCCTGGTCCCGTCGAGGGTGATGGTCAGACGTCCGCCCACGGCCAGGCAGACGGTGCGGCCGGAGTCGGCGGTGCCGAGTTCGGCCTGTGCGGCGCAGCCCGCCGGGTGCGAGGGGGTGGCGGAGTGCGGGGCGGAGGGGGACACCGAGGGGGGCACGGAACCGGAGGAGGACGGGGTGGGGGAGGCGGACGCCGCGGCGGTCGTCGCCGGGAGGGCTGTGCCGGCGCGGTCCGGGCCCTTGCCGTCGTCGGCCGCCCCGCAGCCGGCGAGGAGCACGGTCGCGGCCGCCGCGGTGGCGACGGTGGTGCGGTGAAGCGTCCTACGGCGCATGGGGCGGCCGCCTTTCTGCTCTCTGCCGTTACGTCTGCCCAGTGCCCTGGTGCCGATGTGACGTTTCTCCAGCACATCAGGATCCCCTCCCCCACGCACGCGGAGCGTCCGGCACGCGGGAGCGGCCGGCACGCGGGGGTGCGGGGCGGGGGTGCGGGGGACGCGCCGGGTGGCAGCGCGGGGCAGGAAAGTAGCGGACCTCGGTGCGGGGCAGGGAGGTGCCGGACCGCGGTGCGGGGCAGGGAGGTGCCGGACCGCGGTGCGGGGCAGGGAGGTGCCGGACCGCGGTGCGGGGCAGGGAGGTGGCGGGCGCGGGGTCCGGGGGCCGAAGGCGCCGCGCGAAGGCGCGGGGCCGGCACGCGCCGCGCGCGGACGCCCGAGGCCGGGAAGCGCCGGGCGGAGACCCGAGGCCAGGGGCGACGCGGGGCGAGCAGGTAGGGGCGCGGGGCCCGGGACCCCAAGGCGGCCGCGCCGAGACCCGGGGCCGGCACGCGCCGCGCGCGGACGCCCGAGGCCGGGAGCGCGGCGCGAGGCCGGGAGCGCGGCGCGAGGCCGGGAGCGGCGCGAGGCCGGGAGCGCGGCGCGAGGCCGGGAGCGGCGCGAGGCCGGGAGCGCGGCGCGAGGCCGGGAGCGCGGCGCGAGGCCGGGAGCGGCGCGAGGCCGGGAGCGCGGCGCGAGGCCGGGAGCGCGCGGCGGGGCAGGGCGCGGCGCGAGGCCGGGAGCGCGCGGCGGGGCAGGGCGCGGCGGGGCAGGGCGCGGGGCGGGCGCGGGAGACGGATCGGCCCGCTCGGGCCCGGAAACGGGTCGGCCCCCTCGGGTGAGGGGGCCGGACGCAGGCGCGAGGGGCAGGCCGGGCGGGGGCCGGCGGGCTACGCCCAGAGCTGGCCGTGGAGGGTCTTGACGGCCTCCTCGGTGGTGGCGGCCGTGTAGACGCCGGTGGAGAGGTACTTCCAGCCGCCGTCGGCGACGATGAACACGATGTCGGCGCTCTGCCCCGCCTTGACGGCCTTCCTGCCCACGCCGATCGCGGCGTGCAGGGCGGCGCCCGTGGAGACGCCGGCGAAGATGCCCTCCTGCTGGAGGAGTTCGCGGGTGCGGGTGACCGCGTCGGCGGAGCCGACGGAGAAGCGGGTGGTGAGGACGGAGGCGTCGTACAGCTCGGGCACGAAGCCCTCGTCGAGGTTGCGCAGGCCGTACACCAGGTCGTCGTAGCGCGGCTCGGCGGCGACGATGCTGACGTCCGGCTTGTGCTCACGCAGAAAGCGGCCGACGCCCATCAGGGTGCCGGTGGTGCCCAGGCCGGCGACGAAGTGGGTGATCGACGGCAGGTCGGCGAGGATCTCGGGGCCGGTGGTGGCGTAGTGCGCGCCGGCGTTGTCCGGGTTGCCGTACTGGTAGAGCATCACCCAGTCCGGGTGCTCGGCGGACAGCTCCTTGGCGACGCGCACCGCGGTGTTCGAGCCGCCGGCGGCCGGGGAGGAGATGATCTCGGCGCCCCACATGGCGAGCAGTTCGCGGCGCTCGGCCGAGGTGTTCTCGGGCATCACGCACACCATGCGGTAGCCCTTGAGCCGGGCCGCCATGGCCAGCGAGATGCCGGTGTTGCCGGAGGTGGGCTCGAGGATCGTGCAGCCCGGGGTGAGCCGGCCGTCCTTCTCCGCCTGCTCGATCATGTGCAGGGCGGGGCGGTCCTTGACCGAGCCGGTCGGGTTGCGGTCCTCCAGCTTCGCCCAGATCCGGACGTCGGCGGACGGTGACAGCCGCGGCAGGCGCACCAGAGGGGTGTTGCCCACCGCGGCCAGCGGGGAGTCGTAGCGCATCGCGGGTCAGCGGCCGATCAGCGCATTCCGCCGGCGACGGCCGGCAGGATGGTCACGTTGTCGCCGTCGGCCAGCTTGGTGGAGATGCCGTCCAGGAAGCGCACGTCCTCGTCGTTGAGGTAGACGTTGACGAAGCGGCGCAGCTGGTCGCCGTCCACGATGCGGGCCTGGATGCCCGGGTGCCTGGACTCGAGGTCGGCGAAGAGCTCGGCGAGGGTCTCCCCGGTGCCCTCCACCGCCTTCTGGCCGTCGGTGTACGTGCGGAGGATGGTCGGGATGCGGACCTCGATGGCCATGGCGTCAGGGCTCCTGTCGGAAATGAGTCAGGTCGGTGGGCGCGACAGCGCGGGCGTCTCGTGTACGCGGGGCGGGGCGCCGTCGGCTCACGGCCGTACGGCGGCAGGGGCGGGCGTCAACAGATGGCGCTGGCCAGCCTGCACAGGTCGACGTGCAGCCGCGCGACGAGCAGCGTGCCCGGCGTCTTGTCGCTCACGTCGTGGATAACCATGAGGTCATCGTATCGATTCCCGGCCCCCGAACCGGAGTGTCGTTCCACACTCCGGATGCTCTTCGACCACTGGTTGAGATACGGGAGCTCAGTGGGGATCGACGACCTGGACCTCCTCCTCCGTGACCTGGCCGTCCACGATCCGGAACGAGCGGAACTGGAACTCGCCCGCGCCGTCGGCGTCGGCGGTGGACACCAGGACGTAGTGGGCGCCGGGCTCGTTGGCGTAGGAGATGTCGGTGCGGGAGGGGTAGGCCTCGGTGGCGGTGTGGGAGTGGTAGATGATCACCGGCTCCTCGTCGCGGTCGTCCATCTCGCGGTAGAGCTTGAGCAGGTCCTGCGAGTCGAACTCGTAGAAGGTGGGCGAGCGGGCCGCGTTCAGCATGGGGATGAACCGCTCGGGGCGGCCGGTGCCCGCGGGTCCGGCGACGACGCCGCAGGCCTCGTCGGGGTGGTCCTCGCGGGCGTGGGCGACGATCCGGTCGTACAGCGCCTGGGTGATGGTCAGCATGCCGGAAAGGATAAGCAAGGGGCCGTTCCGTACCGGGGAGTGGTACGGAACGGCCCACATGGCGGACGCCCTGAGCGGCTGCCGGAGCGGGTTCCACGAGTATCCGCTCCGGCCGGGCGTCCGGTCCGGGGAAGGCGGCCGGTCAGCCGACCTTCTCGAGCTCCGCCTCGCGTCGCTCGGTGACCTGCGGGTGGCGCGCCTTCAGCACCGCCCAGCCGATGGCGAGGGCGGCGGCCCACACCGCCATCACGTACAGGCAGATGCGGGAGTCCGCATCGTAGGCGATCAGGCCGGTGACGAACAGCAGGAAGGCGATGGCGATGTAGG
The DNA here is from genome assembly GCF_044903565.1 of Streptomyces sp. NPDC004065. Classification (NCBI taxonomy): domain Bacteria; kingdom Bacillati; phylum Actinomycetota; class Actinomycetes; order Kitasatosporales; family Streptomycetaceae; genus Streptomyces; species Streptomyces sp. NPDC004065. The sequence goes on from NZ_JBJDQT010000021.1 coordinate 5,301, forward strand.
AGCACACCGCGCCGCCGGGCGCCGGGAAGGAGGAGGCGCGCAGCCGGCCCGCGTCGACCGCCCTGCGGTACAGCACGTGGCTGACGAGGATCATCAGCCAGGTCCAGATGCCGGCGGCGGTGGCGACGGAGGTGACGTAGCCGAAGGCCTTCTCCGGGACGACGTAGTTGAGGATCACGCCGATGCCCATGAAGGCGACCGAGACCGTGATGCCGAGCGCGGGGGTCTTGGTGGCCGACAGGCGGCTGAAGACCCGGGGTGCCTCGCCGTTGTCGGCGAGGGTGCGCAGCATGCGGCCGGTGGAGTACATGCCGGAGTTGCAGGAGGACAGGGCCGCGGTGAGGACGACGAAGTTGACGATGCCTGCGCCGGCCGGGATGCCGATGACGGCGAACGCCTTCACGAAGGGGCTGACGCCCTCGGAGAACTCGGTCCACTTGACCACGCACAGGATGACGGTCAGGGCGCCGACGTAGAACAGCGCGATCCGCCAGGGCAGGGTGTTGATCGCCTTGGGGAGGGTCTTCTCGGGGTCCTCCGACTCGCCGGCGGTCACGCCGACCAGCTCGACGGCGAGGTAGGCGAACATCACGCCCTGCAGGGTCATCAGCGAGGAGCCGATGCCCTTGGGGAAGAAGCCGTCGAACTGCCAGAGGTTGGAGACGGTGGCGGTGTCGCCGGCCTGGCTGAAGCCGAGGGTGAGCACGCCCAGGCCGATGACGATCATGCCGATGAGCGCGGTGACCTTGACCATCGAGAACCAGAACTCGATCTCGCCGAAGAGCTTGACGGAGATCAGGTTGGCCACGAAGAGGACGACCAGGAAGACCAGTGCCGTCACCCATTGCGGGACGGCGGGGAACCAGTAGTGGACGTAGATCGCGGCGGCCGTCAGCTCGGCCATGCCGGTCACCACCCACATCAGCCAGTACGTCCAGCCGGTGAAGTAGCCGAAGAACGGGCCGAGGAACTCGCGGGAGTACTCCGCGAAGGCGCCCGAGACCGGGCGGTACAGGAGCAGCTCGCCGAGCGCCCGCATGATGAAGAAGATGATCACGCCCGCGAGGGCGTACATGACGATGAGGCTGGGGCCGGCCTTGGCGATGTTGGCCCCGGCTCCCAGGAAGAGGCCGACGCCGATGGCGCCGCCGATCGCGATCATCTGGACCTGGCGGCTGCCGAGCCCTCGTTCGTACCCCTCTTCGGGAGCGGTTCCGGTGCCCTGCGAAGCGGTGTCGGTGACCTTCGAAGAGGTCATGTGTCGTGCGCCTTTCTCCATGCCGACCCGGGCCGTTGGTCGGCCGCGGATCGGGTCTCGATCCCCCCGGATGATGGAGTTGGTGCCTGGCCGGCTGTTGCCGGCTCGGTGGCGCACCCGGATGGACATGGGTGGTGTCCGCCGGGCGGTCGTGAAGATTTATCACGCCCGCAACACTGATCGCCCGGGTCACTTGTGGCGCACGACACAGGGAGAACCGGACAAAGTGCGCTCGAAGGGTGCACATCCGGCCGCCACGGTGACGCGATCGTTATCCGGATTTGAGCGTCCGCTGAGCGAACACGGAACGGTCACATAAAGGGGTGGATCAGGGCAGAAGTGTGGAGACCAGGGTCTCCTGGAGTCCGCCCAGCCACAGATAGGCCATCACCATCGGCTTGCGCGGGTCCTCGTCCGGGAGCCGGTAGAGGTCGTCGCTGTCGTCCTCGTCGCCGATCTCCAGCCGGGCGCCGATGGCCAGGCGCAGGTCGTTGAGCGCCCCGAGCCACCGCCTGGAGTCCTCCGGCGCCAGCTTCAGCACCGCGCCGCCCCGGCCGGCCGCGGCCAGCTCGTCGAGGGCGTGGATCACCGCGAGGGCGTTCTCGCGCTTGCCGGCCCGCAGGTCGTTCTCGGTGTAGCGGCGGAACTCCGCGGAGCGGGCGCGCCGCTCGGCGGCCTCCTGCTCGGTGGCCGGGTGCTGCTCGGGGTCGCTGTAGGCGTCCGGGAAGAGCCGCTTGAGGACCGGGTCGGAGGGCGGTTCGCTCGGGCCCTCGGCGAAGAGCTCGGCCAGCGGGTCGTCCGGGGCGTCCTCGGCGGGGCCGGGGCCGATCAGCTCCAGGAGCTGCACGGCCAGCGAGCGGATGATGGAGATCTCGACCTCGTCGAGGGCGACGGCCGCACCGCCGCCGGGGAGCGGTTCGAAGTGTCCTGGCATGAAGGGGGTTCGCTGCTTCCGGTCCGGGCGGGGTGGGGGGCTACTTGCGGTCCTGCTGGAGGGTGGCCCACAGACCGTAGCCGTGCATGGCCTGCACGTCCCGTTCCATCTCCTCGCGGCTGCCGCTGGAGACGACCGCCCGGCCCTTGTGGTGGACGTCGAGCATGAGCTTGGTGGCCTTGTCCTTGGGATAGCCGAAGTACGTCTGGAAGACGTACGTCACGTAGCTCATGAGGTTCACGGGGTCGTTGTGGACGATGGTGACCCAGGGGACGTCGGGCTCCGGTACGGCGAAGACCTCCTCCGCCGACTCGGTCTTCTCGATCTCGATGGGTGCCGCTGCCGTCACATGGCCCATGCTGCCACCACAAGGGGGTGGGAGCACAAACGAGCAGGGCCGTGACGGCGAAGGCGGGTGAAGCGGGGCGATGAAGGCGGGCGAAGCGGGGCGGCGAAGGCGGGGCGCGGACACCGGGCGAACCTTAAATCGTCAGAGTGACGAAATGGGGGTACGATCTGTCGCCATGAACACAGCGGACCTTGGGCTGCCGGTGGACGTTCCCTCGACGGCGCTCTTCACCGACCACTACGAGCTGACGATGCTGCAGGCCGCGCTGAAGGCCGGCACGGCGGACCGGCGCAGCGTCTTCGAGGTCTTCACCCGGCGGCTGCCGGACGGCCGCCGCTACGGCGTGGTGGCCGGGACCGGGCGCGTGCTGGACGCGGTGGAGAACTTCCGCTTCGACGACCGCGTGCTGCGCTTCCTGCGCGAGCGCGGGGTCGTCGACGAGCCGACCCTGCAGTGGCTCGCCGGCTACCGCTTCTCCGGCGACATCTGGGGCTACCCCGAGGGCGAGGTGTACTTCCCCGGCTCGCCCGTCATGCGGGTGGAGGGGTCCTTCGGCGAGTGCGTGCTGCTGGAGACCGTCATCCTGTCGATCCTCAACCACGACTCGGCGATCGCCGCCGCGGCCTCCCGCATGTCCTCGGCCGCGGGCTCCCGGCCGCTGCTGGAGATGGGCGCGCGGCGCACCCACGAGCTGGCCGCGGTCGCCGCCTCCCGCGCCGCCTACGTGGGCGGCTTCAGCGCCACCTCCGACCTGGCCGCCGGCTTCCGCTACAACATCCCCACCATCGGCACCTCCGCCCACGCCTTCACCCTGCTGCACGACCGGGAGCGGGACGCCTTCCAGGCCCAGGTGGACTCCCTGGGCCGGGACACCACGCTGCTGGTGGACACCTACGACGTCGCCGAGGCGGTCGGGCTGGCGGTCGCCATCGCCGGGCCCGAGCTGGGCGCGGTGCGCATCGACTCCGGGGACCTGCTGCTGGTCGCGCACCGGGTACGGCAGCAGCTGGACGAGCTCGGCGCGCACAACACCAAGATCGTCGTCACCTCCGACCTCGACGAGTACGCCATCGCCTCGCTCGCGGCCGCCCCCGTGGACGCCTACGGCGTGGGCACCCAGCTGGTGACCGGCTCAGGCCACCCGACCGCCTCGATGGTCTACAAGCTGGTCGCCCGCGCGGACTCCCCCGACCCCAAGGCCCCGCTGAAGCCGGTGGCGAAGAAGTCCACCGGCGGCAAGACCTCCGTCGGCGGCCGCAAGTGGGCGGCGCGCCGCCTGGACGCCCAGGGGATCGCGGAGGCCGAGGTCGTGGGCACCGGGCCGGTGCCGCCCGAGCTGGCCGACCGGCAGCTCCTGGTCGAGCTGGTGCGCGGCGGCGAGGTCGTCGGACGCGAGCCGCTCGACGCCGCCCGGGACCGGCACGCCGCCGCCCGCGCCAACCTGCCGCTGTCGGCGACCCAGCTCTCCCGCGGGGAACCCGTCCTTCCGACGGAGTACGTCCACCTGGGCTCGGGTAGCTAAAGGCGGTGGCCCCGCACCGCACGCCGCCGAATTCCCCCTCCCGCCGGTCCCCCGCAGTCCCTAGGCTCGTAGGTTCACCGGCCGGTCCCGCACCCGACACACCCGCCGATCCGACAGCCGAAGGACACCGACCATGCGCCGCGCCTTGATCGTCGTTGACGTGCAGAACGACTTCTGCGAGGGGGGCAGCCTCGCCGTCGCGGGCGGCGCCGACGTCGCCGCCGCGATCACCGAGCTGATCGGGCAGGCGCCCGCCGGCTACCGGCACGTGGTCGCCACCCGCGACCACCACATCGCCCCCGGCGGGCACTTCGCCGACGACCCGGACTACGTCCACTCCTGGCCCGCGCACTGCGTCGCGGGCACGGAGGGCGTGGGCTTCCACCCGAACTTCGCGCCCGTCGTCGCCTCCGGCGCGGTGGACGCCGTCTTCGACAAGGGCGCCTACGCGGCGGCGTACAGCGGCTTCGAGGGCACCGACGAGAACGGCGTGCCCCTCGCGGACTGGCTGAAGGCCCGCGGCATCGAGGAGGTCGACATCGTGGGCATCGCCACGGACCACTGCGTGCGCGCCACCGCCCTGGACGCGGTCAAGGAGGGCTTCCGCACCCAGGTGCTGCTCGACCTGACCGCCGGGGTGGCCCCGGAGACCACCGAGCGGGCCCTGGAGGAGATGCGCCGGGCCGGCGTGGAACTCACGGGCAAGCCGGTCGTCGCGTAGGGGTCGGCCTCGCACACAGGGGTTCGCGCGGCCGTCTGCGCCGGTGGGCGGCCTGCGGCACTCCTCGTCGCCGCCTGCGCCGGTCGGCGGTCGCGGCGGCCTCGCGCGACCTTCTGCGCCGGTGGGCGGCCGTCGCGCCCCGCCCGGCCGTTGCGCGTACGTCGGCGGGCCTGCGCGCCCCGCCGCGGCCGTATCCGCCGGTGGGCGGCCTGCTGCGCCCGCCAGGCGGCCGCGGACGCTCGCGAACGGGCGCGGCGGGGCGCGGCGGGCGTTCTACGGGATCTGGGCCTGGGCCCGGGCCGTCGCGGCTGTGCGGCGCCGTAGCAGGGCTCTGATCGGCTGCCACAGTTCGAGGGCGCCGGCGGGCGCGCCGACAGCGTTGTCGGGCGATGTGCGCCATATCAGGCCGTCGGGGTGGTGCAGCACCGCGGTGATCTCGTCGGGGGTGGGCGGGGCGGTGTTGCCCCGCAGGTAGACCGCGCGCAGCCCCAGGTTGCGCAGCCGGGTCAGGGCGCGGGCGCGGTTGCGGGCGTGGACGAGCACGCGGACCCCGCCGTGGCCGTCGTGGGGGGTGCCGGGCAGGTTCAGTGCCACGACCACCGTGCCGTTCGGCAGCTTGCAGAAGCCTCCTGCGGCCATGCGGTCACTTCCCCGTTCCGGTCGGTGTCGATGTCGGTGTCAATAAGCAATCCACAGCACGCACCTAAACACGATCGGCGGCAACCCGCCAGGGGTTGCCGCCGATACGTCTGTGACCTGCGGAGATACCGACTACTTCACCGCGCGGCCGACCTCGAACTCGATCGTGGAGCCGTCCTTGGCCTCCTTGGTGATCTTGATCTTGGTGTTGGTGTCAGTGATCTTGACACCGGCCGCCGGGTTCGAGGCGTCGTAGTAGGTGCTGGTGTGGTCGTTGAAGACCGGCACCCCCTTCGACGACGGGACCCAGGCCGCGACGTCCGCCTTGTGCAGCAGCATGCCGTCGGTGCGGAAGGTGCTGAACGTGGAGTCGTAGGCCTGGATGCGGTTGCGCATCAGCGTGCCGTCGGTCCACTTCAGCACGGTCGGGTGCGAGTCCACCGGGAGGATCAGACCGGTGCCCGGGTGGGCGCTGGTGTTGTTGTCCGCCTCGGAGGTGTCCCACTTCCAGATCAGCAGGCCGTTCTGGTACGCGTAGTGCTCCACCCAGTCCGGACGGGACGCGAAGCCGAAGTTGTACGGGCCGGTCTTCAGCGTGGTGTCGTACGAGACGTACTGACGGTTCTCGGCGATGTAGTACTGCTTGTAGTCCTTGGTGAAGGACGCGCCGATCCGGGAGAAGCCGTTCGCCGTCCAGGCCGCGTCGGCGCTCTCGGCGTTGTCGGAGAACACCGCGGAGCCGTCGGCGGTCAGGGTGATCTCGTCGGCCGCGAAGCCCTTCAGCGCCACCCCGCCGTCCGTCTGGTAGCGGAAACGCAGCTGGATCTTCTGGCCCGCGTAGGCGTCGAGGTTGTACGCCAGCTTCTTGTAGCCGGTGACCGAGCCCGTGAGCGCCGGCTTGTCGCTGCCGTCGCGCGGGATGGCCTGGCCGTCCACCGTGCCGTCCACGGCGGTCCAGTTGGCGCCGCCGTCGGTCGACACCTCGGTGTAGAGGTAGTCGTAGTTGGCCTCGATGTCGTACCAGCCGTCGAGCGTCAGCGCGGCCGACTTCTTGCCGGTGAGGTCCACCGACCGGGTCAGCGTGTTCTTCAGGTCGTCGCCGCTGCCGCTCCACCACTGCGTGGCGCCCTGGGCCGGGGTGACGACCGTGGTGGTGACCGCCTTGTCGGGCAGCGAGACCACCGCGGCCTGCCGGTACTTGGTGTTGTACTCGGACACGCCCAGCTTGTGCCAGGACTTCACGCCGGCCTTGGCGGTGTCGTAGTTCAGCCAGCCCAGCTGCAGCTTGTCCCAGGCGTTCATGTCGCCGGGCAGGTCGCCGATGGCGTCCTTGCCGCGGCCGAGCCAGGAACCGGACGACATCAGCGTCCAGAAGCCGGTGGAGTTCTCGCCGCCCGCGGTGTCGTACTCGTCGGGCAGACCGAGGTCGTGGCCGTACTCGTGCGCGTAGACGCCGAGTCCGCCGTTCTCCGGCTGGATGGTGTAGTCGCCGACCCAGATGCCGGAGTCGCCGATCTGCGCGCCGCCGAGTTTGTTGTGGTCGGGGCCGGTGGCGCCGGCGTCGGTGCCGAAGGCGTACCAGCGGTGGGCCCAGATCGCGTCGGTGCCCTGGACGCCGCCGCCCGCGGACTCGTCCTCACCGGCGTGCACGATCTGGAAGTGGTCGATGTAGCCGTCCGGCTCGTTGAAGTTGCCGTCGCCGTCGAAGTCGTAGCGGTCCCACTGGTCGTAGTTGGCCAGGTCCGCCTTGATGTCGGCGTCGGACTTGCCGGCCGCCTTCTGCTGCGCGACCCAGGCGGTGACGCCGTCCTTGACGACGTTCCACACGCTCGGGCAGTTGGTGGAGCCGCAGTAGTTGGAGCCGTAACGGGCCTCGTTGTAGGGCACCTTGACCCAGTCGGAGACCTCGCCGTCGACCGAGTAGCGGCCCGAGGACTGCTTCTCGTAGTACTTCTTGACCGACTCGGTCTTCTTGCCGGTGCCGAAGTACAGGTCCTGGAAGTGCTGCTGGTTGTAGTCCTTCTGCCAGGCCGTCGAGTTGTCCTTCGTGCGGTCCGGCTTGGCGATCTGGTTGTGCAGCGGACCGGCGGTGCCGCCGTACTTCGGGTCCGTCTTGTCGCCGAACTCGACCAGGATGGTGAAGATCTTGTCGGTCTTCTCCCGGCCCAGCTCGACGTACTTGCTGTCGCCCTTCTTGCTCTTGAGCTGGACGACCTTGGAGCCGTGGCGCTCCTGGAGCTTGGTCTTCCCGGCGATGAGCTGGTTCAGGGCCTCCTGGCGCTGGGCGTCCTGAGTCTTGCTCAGCGGCCCGTCCAGGTCGTGCGACTTCATCTTGACCGGCTGCGGGTCGTGCCGGTCCGCGGTGGCGGAGGCGCCCGTGGAAGCGGCCTCCGCGACGGCGAACGTCGAGAACGTGGCGGTAGCCGCCGCGAGGGCCACGCCTATCGCGGCCGTTCTGAACGTCCAGGGTCTAGTTGTCACTTGATGTCCTCCCCTGACGCGTGCCGTGCGCGCGGTAGGGGGGTCTTCAGGTACGAGAAGTCCGCGCGCGTGCAACGCGTGTAGTCAAGTGACGACATTTGACTAGAGGTTAACGAGAAAAGACAGACCTTGACTTGGACAGTTCAAGTGCACTATGCGGAGTCCGCGTCCGCTTTGCGGACGGGGTGCCCAAGCGGTGCAAGCGGGAACAAGCGGGAACAAGCGGTGCAGACAGGGTGCCGGCGCGGCGCGGGGGCGGTCTCTGGGCGGCGCGGCGGGGAGTTCGGCGCGGGGGCGGCGGGGGTTCGGCACAGGGGCGGTCCGGGGGCGCGGTGGATGCGGCCCGGGAGCGGCGAAGGGTACGGTCCGGGAGCGGCGGAGGACACGGTCCGGGGAAGGCGAAGGGTACGGTCAAGGCGCCGCGACGGGCGCGTGGTTCGTCCACTTGGTGGACGCCATGACTCCGTGCGCCCCCCGTGCACCGGCACCGTGGGTTAGGTCACGCTTACCGGGCGTTCCGCTCGGGCATGCAGCCGATTAGAGTCGACTGGCGGAACGCCCACGAGTCGGCGGAAAGCCAGGCCGTCGTCCCTTCGCACCCCCAAAATCTTCCGAGGACACGATTGCCATGCCTCGTCCGACTGCCGCACAGCTCGCCTACGGCTCCTGCACCGTGATCTTCTCGACGCTCGCCATGCTGCTGCTGTCACAGACGAGTTCGGGCGTCGGCATCGCGGTCATCTCCCTGGCCGCCCTCGCGCTGGGCCTGCTGGTCGCCATGACCGCGCCCGCGCCGAAGGCGCGCGTGGCGGCGCCCGCCGCGCCCGCCGCGGAGCAGCGGGCGCCGCAGCAGCTGGCGGCCCGGCGCCGGCCGGTCTCCGCGGGCGCGGAGCCGGTGCGGGAGCGGGCGGCGTCCTGAAGGCCCGGCCGCCGTCCCGCGCACCGGCCGGTGGCGGCCGGCCCTAAGTGGTGCTGACCACCACGGTCTTGGCGGCCTTGTCGTGCAGGCCCTGCTTGTACGGCCGGTCGAAGTAGCTCCAGCCGCCGGAGATCGCCAGCCAGAAGCAGGCGCAGCAGAACCAGCAGGGCACCCAGAGCACGGCCGCGCGCGTCAGCGAGGTCGCGGTGGACGGGGTGGAGCCGTCCGCCAGGTTGGCCACGCGGATGCCCAGCCACTTCTTGCCCAGGGTCTGCCCGGACCTGGCGGTCAGGAAGGTGTCGTACGCCACGTAGAGCACCACGGCGACCACCGACTGCCAGATGGACCGGCCGACGTCCACCCGGTCGGCGTTCACCATGTACTCGTTGACCCTCAGCAGCCAGGTGAGCAGCCAGACGACGATGCCGACCAGGATCAGGTCGACGAGCCGGGCCAGGGTGCGCTTGCCGCTGTCGGCGAGCGGGGGCATGCCGGCGAGCGGATCGGGGGCGTACGGGACGCCGCCGTACGGGCCTCCGCCGCCGTAGGGGCCGCCGCCACCGTAGGGGCCGCCGCCTCCGCCGTAGGGGCCGCCGCCGTACGGCCCGCCGCCTCCGCCGGGAGGGCCTCCGCCCTCGTACGGCCCACCGCCACCGTGGGGGCCGCCGCCTTCGCCGGGAGGGCCGCCGCCCTCTCCGGACTGGCCGCTTCCGCTGTAGGGGTTGCCTCCGCCGTGCGGGTCGCCGCCGGACGGGCCGCCGCTGCCGTACGGGTCACCGTCCGCAGGGCCGCCGCCGGGGGGCGGTGGCTGGTCGCCGTGCGGTGGGGGCGGCGGGCCGGAACCCTCGGGCGGTTCCGAGCCGTGGGGCGGTTCGGTGCTCATGGGCCGAGTGCACCCCGAGTCCGCGGCGGCCGCATCCGGCGAGCGGCCGTCCGGCTGACACGGTGGCGGCCGTACGGGTCCGGATTGCGCCGTCCCGGTCAGCCCGCGACGAAGGTGTGCGCCGCCTTGTCGTGCCAGCACTGGCGCCACGGCCGGTCGAACAGGCACCACAGGACGCCCACGAGGCCGATCACGAGCAGTCCCGGCACGCTGTAGACGAGCCAGCGGCGCAGGGCCGCGCCGAACGACGGGGGCTCGTGGCCCTCGATGTCCCGCACCTGCAGACCGCAGAGTTTCTTGCCCGCCGTGCGGCCCCATCTGGCGGTGGGCAGGGCCTCGTAGAGGACACCGAAGAGCAGCAGGACCGCGAGGACGATCCCGAGGCAGGTCGCCGTCGTGCCGTCCAGCAGCCAGACGGTGACGGTGCGGCCGGAGAGCCTGGCCGCGTCGATCTTGTCGTTGACGTGCTCGACCGCCCGGGTGCCCAGCGGTACCGCCGCGACGGCGGTGACGGCGCCGAGGACGACCGTGTCGACGAGCCGGGCGGCCAGCCGCCTGCCCAGGCCCGCGGGCCGGGCCGCCGCCTGCCGGCGCGCGGCGGCCTGGAACGGGTCCTCCACCGGCGGCTTCCAGGGCGCGACGGGCTGCTCCTCGCCGGCGCCCGCGAGCTGGTGCACCTGCTGGGCCCAGGAGGACTGCCCGCCGCCGGGCCCGGCGGTGACGGGGGCGGAGGCGGGCACCGCGGCCGGCGTGGCCGGGGAGGCCGCCGCGGCGGCCTGCTGGGCCGCCGGGCCGGCCGAGGGAACCGAGGGGGCGGGCGTGCCCGCCGCGCGGGCGGAGGGCGCCGCGGCGGAGGCCGGCGGCTGCGGCTGTGCCGGCGCGGGCGGCTGTGGCTGCGCCTGCGCGGCCCGGGCCGCGGCCGACTTCCCGGCCGCGAAACCGGGGCCGCCCGCCGGCGCGGGGCCGCCGCTCGCGCCGGGACCCGCCCCGGGCGCCCCGGGCGCCCCGGGCGAGTGCTGGGGGCCGGACGGGGGCGCCTCGGCTGCCGGCGTCCCGGCGTCACGCGCACCGCCCGGGGTGCCCGGGCCGCCCGGACCGCCCGGGGTCCCCGCGCCGCCGAACCCGCCGCCGCCCTGCGCCGGCACCGCCGCCGAGCCACCGGAACCCGTGGTTCCGGCCGCGGGCCCGGCCGCCGGGCGTGCCTGGCCCGGGACCGGACGGAAGGTCATCGTGCCGTCGTCGGCGGGCCCGGAGGGGCTGGGAATGCCGGCGGCGGGCGGGTTCCCCGGAGCCCCCGCCGCATCGGCCGCGCCCGCACCGCCGCCCGCACCCTGGCGGCGGAAGACGAAGGTGCCGTCGGGGGCAGGCCCGGCCCCGGCGCCGGGGGCCTGGTCCGGCTCGACGGGCGGGATGGTCGCCGTGCCGTCGGTCCTGGCGGCGTGGCCCTCCGGCTGCCTGGCCGGGGCCGGGCCGGCGGCGTGCGCGGTCCTGGGGCCGGCCGCGCCCGGGGCGCCCCAGGAGACGCGGCGGTCCTGGTCGCCCCCGAAGCCCGACTGGTGGGAGCGGTCGGCGCCCCACGCCGAGGCCGACTCCGGGCGCCTGCCGTACGGGGAGGCCTCCGGGGCGGCGGGCTGGTCGAGCGGGTCCTCGTCGAAGAAGTGCGGCCCCGTCTCCTCGACGGACGGCCGGGCGGGCCGGGCGCCGGGCGGCGGGCTGAGCGGCTCGCCGTCGGCCGGCGCGGGCCGGCTGGTGCCCGGCACCCACGCGGCGCCGTTCCAGTACCGGACGTAGCCAGGGATGGACGGGTCCGGGTAGTACCCCTCGCGGGGCCTGTCGTCACCGGGTGCCGGGGTTGGGGCGCTCATGTCCGTCGTCCCGTATCTGCTCGGGGTCGTCTGGGGGCCTCAACATCTACCAGACGCGGGACGGCGGCACCGCCGGTCCGGCCCGAGCCACTCCTTTCCGGGCAACCTCGTACATCTGCTTCACCACCACGGAAGCGAAAGGCGCACACGGTAGTCCCGACGGTCCGCGTCATGCCCGCCGTCCGCCCGGCTCTCCCCCTCGGCGGGGCCCGCCGAGGGCCACGCGGAGACGGGAACGGAAGAGGAAGTGAGGTGCCGGCGCACGGCGGGGTACCGGCGCGTGGGCGGGGTACCGGCGCGGGAGCGGGGTGGTGTCAGAAGAGCTTGCCGGGGTTGAGGATGCCGAGCGGGTCGAAGACCTGCTTGATCGCCCGCTGCATCTCGATGCCGACGGGCCCGGCCTCGCGGGCCAGCCACTCCTTCTTCAGCACGCCCACGCCGTGCTCGCCGGTGATGGTGCCGCCGAGTTCCAGGCCGAGGGCCATGATCTCGTCGAAGGACTCGCGGGCGCGCCGGGACTCGTCGGGGTCGCTTGCGTCGAAACAGACGGTCGGGTGCGTGTTGCCGTCCCCGGCGTGCGCGCAGACACCGATGGTGAGCTGATACTTCTCGGCGATGCGTTCGATGCCGTCGAGCATCTCGCCGAGCCGCGAGCGCGGTACGCACACGTCGTCGATCATCGTCGTGCCCTTCACCGCCTCGAGCGCGGTGAGCGACAGCCGCCGGGCCTGGAGCAGCATCTCGGACTCGGCCGCGTCCTCGGCGGGAACGACCTGGGTGGCGCCGGCCGCCTCGCACAGCGCGCCGACGGCGGCCAGGTCGGGGGCGGGGTCCGGGGTGTCGAAGGCGGCCAGCAGCAGGGCCTCGGTGGTCTCGGGGAGGCCCATGTGGGCGAGTTCGTTGACGGCCTTGACCGTCGTACGGTCCATGAGCTCCAGCAGCGACGGCACGTGGCCGCCCGCCATGATCCGGCACACCGCCTCGCAGGCGGCGGCGGCCGAGCCGAACTCGGCGGCCAGCACCAGTTGCTGCGGCGGCCGGGGGCGCAGGCCGAGGACGGCCTTCACGACGATGCCGAGGGAGCCCTCGGAGCCGACGAACAGGCGGGTCAGGTCGTACCCGGCGACGCCCTTGGCGGTGCGGCGGCCGGTGGACATCAGTCGGCCGTCGGCCAGCACGACCTCCAGGCCCAGCACGTACTCGGCGGTGACCCCGTACTTGACGCAGCACAGGCCGCCCGAGGCGGTGCCGATGTTGCCGCCGATGGTGCACATCTCCCAGCTGGAGGGGTCCGGCGGGTAGTACAGGCCGTGCTCGTTCACCGCGCGGGAGAGCGCGGCGTTGACGACGCCCGGCTCCACGACCGCCACCCGGTCGACCGGGTTGATCTCCAGGATGCGGTCCATCTTGGTCAGGGACAGCACGATGCAGCCCTCGGAGGCGTTGGCCGCGCCGGACAGTCCGGTGCGGGCGCCCTGCGGAACGACCGGGACGCGCAGTTCGGTGGCGGTGCGCATGACGTGCTGCACCTGTTCCACCGTGCGCGGCAGGACGACCACGGCCGGGGCGCCGGACGGGCAGAAGCTCGCCATGTCGTTGGCGTAGGAGGCCGTGACGTCGGGATCGGTGAGGACCGCCTCGGCCGGCAGGCCCGCCAGGAGCCGGTCGGTGAGGTTGCCCTGCGCTTCGTCGGGTGGGGCTTGGATACGGCTCATGATCACAGCGTCGCACCAGGGGCCACCGGTGTGAAGCCCGGCGGGAGGGCACTTCGGCCGGGCGGGGCGGGTGGGGCTGCAGAGGACGGAGGGGCAGATGGGGCGCCGCGGTGGGGGCGGGCGGGCGTCCCGTCCCGTCCCGTCCCGTCCCGTCCCGCCACTCTGGGTCCCAGACGCCCGCGCGGCCGCGCGGTTCCCTCGCCCGGCCGCGCGGTGCGCGGCGGCCGATCCGGTCCGCCCGGCCCATCCGTCCGCCCGGCTCTCCCCCTTGGCGCGGTACGCCGGGTCCGCGCGGTCCGCTGAGGCCGCCGGGTCCGCCCGCTCCCGCCCGCTCCCGCCTGGCCCGCCCAGTCCGCCCGGTCCGCTGAGGCCACTGAGGCGGCTGAGGGCAGCAGCCTGGACCCGGGCCGGGCCGGGCCACCAGGGCCCCGGCGGGCGTCCGCGGGCCGGCGGGCCGGTCCGTCCACCGGCGGGCGGGTCCGTCCACCAGCGGATGACGGGCCGCCCGGCCTGCGGAGGGCCGCCCGGCCAGTGCAGGGCCTGTTCGGCCAGTGCAGGGGCCGGTTCGAGCGGGCGGCGGACCCGTCCGGCGGACGGCTGGCGGCGCGTCCGGCGAATAACGGGGAGTCCGCCCGGCGAGTGGCCGGGAGTCCGTCCGGCGGATGGTGCGGATCCGTCCGACGCGTGGCCGGGAGTCCGTCCGGCGGATGGTGCGGATCCGTCCGACGCGTGGCCGGGAGTCCGTCCGGCGGATGGTGCGGATCCGTCCGGCGGGTGGCCGGCGGGCGTGGGCCCGGGTCGTGTCCGGTGGGCCGGCGCGGTACGGCGCACAGTGGGCGCCATGGACAAGCCCGCGCCGAGCCCGGCCACGCCCCCGACGAGCCCGGCCATGCCCCCCACGACCGTGACGTCGCGCCCCTCCCGTCCGCTGCCGCGGGCACTCGTCGCGCTGGCCGTGGTGGCCGGTGTGCTCGGCGCGCTGTGGATGGCGCTGCCCGGCCGGCGGCCCTCGCCCCGGCCGCCCGCCCCGGCGCCCGGAGCGGCCGCGCTGACCGCGGTCACCGCCGGGGTGCCCGCCGCGCTGCCCGACCTGACGGCGCTGATCGGCGACCGGGAACGCCGGGTCCGGGCCCGGCCGCAGGACGCCCGGGCGTGGGCGGTGCTCGGGGCGGCCTACGTCGAGCGGGGCCGGCGGACGGCCGGCCCGGCGAACTACCGGATGGCCGACGACGCGCTGCGCACCTCGCTGCGCCTGCGCCCGCGCGGGAACCCGGAGGCGCTGGACGGACTGGCCGCGCTGGCGAACGAGCGGCGGGACTTCCGGACCGCCCGCTCCCGGGGCGAGGAGGCGCTGAAGCTGGAGCCGCGGCGGTGGACGACGTATGCGCTGCTGATCGACGCCTACACCGGGCTCGGGGACCACGGTGCCGTCCGCCGCACCCTGGACAGGCTGCTGAAGCTCGAGCCGTCGCCCCGCCCGGCGGTGCGGGCGCGGGCGGCCGGCGTCTACTGGGACCGGGGCTGGCGCGAGGACGCGGCGGCGCAGCTGTCGGACGCCGCGGCGGCCGCGACCACGCCCGCCGAGCGGGCCGCGTACCTGGAGCGGGCCGGGAGGATCGCCTTCGACCGCGGCGACCGCGAGGACGCGCTGCGGCACTTCGAGGCGGCCCTGCGCCTGGACGCCGGCCGGTGGGAGGCCATGGCCGGCCGGGCGCGGACGCTGGCCGCGCTGGGGCGGACCGAGGAGGCGGTGCGGGCGTACCGCGGGGCGCTCGAGCAGCGGCCCTGCCCCGAGTACACGCTGGAGCTGGGCGAGCTGTACGAGTCACTGGGCAGGCAGGAGGAGGCGACGGCGCAGTACGGCCTGCTGCGCGCCTGGGTCCGCCGGGGCGCGGCGTCCGGGGTGGACGGCGACCTGGTGCTGGGCCGGTTCGAGGCGGACCACGCGGACGCCGGGTCCGCGGTGCGGCGGCTGCGCGAGGAGTGGCGGCGGCAGCCGGGGACCTCGGTGGCGGACGCGCTGGGGTGGGCGCTGCACCGGGCGGGGCAGGACGAGGAGGCGCTGAGGTTCGCGACGGCGGCCACGGACGCGGCGAAGGGCGGCGGTGTGCGCGACGCGCTCCACGCCTACCACCGGGGCGTCATCGAAGCCGGCCTCGACCGGCCGGGAGCGGCCCGCCGCCATCTGGCGGAGGCCCTGCGGACCAACCCGTACTTCTCCCCGTTGTGGGCGCCCCGGGCCCGGGCCGTGCTGGACGAACTGGGCGAGCCGTCACCGGCGGACGTCCCCGCGGACGCGGACAGGCCGAACGTCACCGGCGGGGCGACCGGTGCGGCCGGCGCCGCGGGGAGCTCCGGGGCCGTCGCCGGTTCCTCCGGTTCCACCGGTTCCACCGGTTCCACCGGTTCCTCCGGTTCCTCCGGTACGTCCACGGTTCCGGAGCCTCCGCGGGCGCCCCGGCCGTCCGAGGCGCCGTCGGCTCAGCGGACGCCCGGGGCGGCGGAGACTCCGCGGGAGGCGGCCGGCGCCGGAACGCCCGGCACACCGCCGTTCGGCCCCCGGCAGCCGGGTCCCGGACCGGCCTCCGGCACCGGCACCGGCACCACAGAAACCGGGGGCAGCGGGGACACCGGGAGCGGCGGGGACACCGGGGGCGGAGGGAACTCCGCGGGACCGGAGCCCGGCACCCAGGCACAGGCCCCGGCGCGACCGCCGGAGCCGGCGTCCCGCCCGCGCCACTGACCCGCACTGACCCACACTGACCCGCACTGACCCACACTGACCGGCGTCGGCGCCGGCGCCGGTCAGCGGTCCGCCCCGCACGGGCGGACCCCCGTCAGAGGTTGCCGCGACGCTCCTGCTCGCGCTCGATCGCCTCGAACAGGGCCTTGAAGTTGCCCTTGCCGAAGCCCATCGAGCCGTGCCGCTCGATGAGTTCGAAGAAGACGGTCGGGCGGTCCTGGACCGGCTTGGTGAAGATCTGCAGCAGATAGCCGTCCTCGTCGCGGTCGGCGAGGATCTTCAGCTCGCGCAGGGTGTCGATCGGCACGCGGGTGTCGCCGACCCACTCGCCCAGGGTGTCGTAGTAGGAGTCGGGGGTGTCGAGGAACTCGACGCCGGCCGCGCGCATCGTCCGTACGGTCTGCACGATGTCGTTGGTGTTCAGCGCGATGTGCTGGACGCCCGCACCGCCGTAGAACTCCAGGTACTCGTCGATCTGGGACTTCTTCTTGGCGATGGCGGGCTCGTTGATCGGGAACTTGACCTTGAGGGTGCCGTCCGCGACCACCTTCGACATCAGCGCGCTGTACTCGGTCGCGATGTCGTCGCCCACGAACTCCTTCATGTTCGTGAAGCCCATGACCTTGTTGTAGAACTCCACCCACTCGTTCATCCGGCCGAGCTCGACGTTGCCGACGCAGTGGTCGATGGCCTGGAAGACGCGCTGGGCGGGCGGCGCGACGACGGGCGCCGCGGCGACGTACCCCGGCAGGTACGGGCCGTCGTACCCGGTCCGCTCGACCAGCGTGTGGCGGGTCTGGCCGTAGGTCGCGATCGCGGCGAGGACGACCGTGCCGTGCTCGTCCTTCAGCTCGTACGGCTCCTCGACCGAGCGGGCGCCGTGCTCGACGGCGTAGGCGTACGCGGCCCGCGCGTCCGGCACCTCGATGGCGAGGTCGATGACGCCGTCGCCGTGCTCGGCCACGTGCTGGGCGAGGAAGTGCCCCCAGGCGGTGGCGGGCTTGATCACCGAGGTGAGCACGAACCGGGCGGAGCCGCTCTCCAGTACGTAGCTCGCGGTCTCCCGGCTGCCGTTCTCCGGTCCGGAGTAGGCGACCAGCTTCATGCCGAAGGCCGTGGAGTAGTAGTGCGCCGCCTGCTTGGCGTTGCCCACGGCGAAGACGACCGCGTCCATTCCCTTGACCGGGAAGGGGTCGGCCTGCCGGGCGGTCGTGTCGGGAGTGTGCTCTGTGGTCTGCGTCATAGCGGAAGGTTCACCCGGCCCCGCAAGGTGCGCAATAGTTTGTACTTTCACTGGGCAGTCTGCTCAGTGAATGGCGGCGTACGGCGGACTTTCTGTACAGGATGACCACTCGGGAGGCGGGACCGTGGCGATCGATCACCTGGACGGCCGCATCATCGTGCTGCTGGCGCGCGAGCCGCGCATCGGTGTGCTGGAGATGTCACGGCGGCTGGGGGTGGCCCGGGGGACGGTCCAGGCCCGGCTGGACCGCCTCCAGTCGGGCGGGGTGATCCGGGGCTTCGGCCCCGAGGTGGACCCGGCGGCGCTGGGCTACCCGGTGACGGCCTTCGCGACACTGCAGATCCGCCAGGGCCAGGGCGCGGAGGTGCGGGCGCATCTGTCCACCGTCCCGGAGGTGCTGGAACTGCACACCACCACCGGCACCGGGGACATGCTGTGCCGGCTGGTGGCGCGGTCGAACGCCGACCTGCAGCGGGTGATCGACCGGGTGGTCGCGATCGAGGGCATCGTCCGCGCCTCGACGGCGATCGTCATGGAGAACCCGGTGCCGCTGCGGATCATCCCGCTGGTGGAGCAGGCGGCCGCGGAGGACGGGCCCGGCACGCCGCCCCGGCCGCGCACCTAGCTAGCTAGCAGGCGGGTACGGCGCCCTTCCCCGTCTCCAGCGCGGTCAGGGCGGCGACCGCGCTCTTGAGGCTGGTCACCGGAACCAGCCGCAGTCCCTCGGGCAGTTCCGACGCGGCGTCGGCGCACTCGGCCCTCGGGACGAGGAAGACGGTGGCGCCGTCGCGCCGGGCGGCCTGCGTCTTGAGGGCCACGCCGCCCACGGCGCCGACCGTGCCGTCGGGGCTGATCGTGCCCGTACCGGCGATGGTGCGGCCGCCGGTGAGGTCGCCGCCGCGGCCGTCGCCGTCGAGCTTGTCGACGATGCCCAGGGAGAACAGCAGGCCGGCGCTGGGCCCGCCGACGTCGGCGAGCCTGAGGGTGACCTTGACGTCCTTGACGTCCTTGCCGTTGGACCGCAGGTAGCCCAGGGCCGCCCGGGTGGCCGCGTCCTGCGACTGCCTCATCTGCTCGGCGTTGTGCCGCTCGATCTCCTTCAGGCTGTCGCCGCTCGGGTAGACCGCGTCCCGCGGCAGCACCGCCCGGTCCGTGGCGAACCAGCCGTCGACCACGTCACCGAGCGAGACGTGCGCGTCCGGGCCGGTGGCCTCGATGGTGGTCATACGGAGCTGCCCGCTGGTCTTCCGGGTGGGCGCGCCGGAGACGGTGATGACCTGGGTGCCCTTGTTCTCGCCGAGCACGTTCGCCGTCATCCCGGGCTGCGCCACCGAGAACGGCAGCGGCGCGAACACCGCGGCGCCGATCAGGCCCACGACGGGCAGCGCGCAGACGGTGAGGGCCTGGGGGCGTGTGAGGCGAGAGAGCACGCCCTCAATCTACGCGACCACAAGTTCGGGCCACCTGCCGGCGACGGCGCCCGGAGCGGGGCGAGGCGGGGGGCGCATGGAACCGGGCGGGGCGGGGCCGCCCGGAGCCGGGGGAGGCGGGCGGTCGGGCGAGGCCGGGCAGGGGGGCAGGCGAGGCGCGGGCGCCCGGAGCC